>DATKWU010000019.1 GCA_035529375.1 Patescibacteria group bacterium | reverse complement strand
GACTGGGCACGGAAAATCGACCGCCCTGGCGGCGATTTTAGACGAAATTAACGAGAAAAGAGCCGAGCATATTGTCACCATTGAGGACCCGATTGAGTTTCTTATAAGCCCTAAAAAATCAATTATTTCCCAGCGAGAGCTTCATGCCGATACCCACTCTTGGAATATTGCTCTTCGTTCTAGTCTCCGCGAGGACCCGAACGTCGTTCTCATCGGTGAAATGCGAGACTACGAAACCATCTCCTCGGCTTTGACGATTGCCGAAACCGGTCATTTAGTCTTTGCCACACTCCACACTAATTCCGCCGCCCAACCGATTGACCGGATTGTCGACGTTTTCCCTGAGTATTCAAAATCTCAAGTAAGAATGCAGCTCTCTTTGTCTATCGAGGCGGTTTTATCTTTACGCTTGCTTCCCTGTCTGCGGGGAGGAAGAGTGGTTGCCAGTGAAATCATGGTTTCCACGCCGGCGGTGAGAACTTCGATTCGCGACGGCAAAACCCACATGATTGACAATATTATCCAAACTTCGGTGGATTTAGGGATGATGACTTTGGAGACGGATTTAGCCCGTTTAGTTAAGCAAGGAGAGATTAGCCTTGACACGGCCCGGGCTTATGCTCTTCGGCCTGAAGATTTGATGAGGAACGTGAGGGGGGCGTGAGAAAATATAATTATAAAGCCAAGAACAAAGAAGGAAAAACCGTTAAAGGGGCGATTGAAGCGACGGATGAGAAGCAAGCGGCTTTAGTCCTTCGGGGTAAGAGTTTGGTTTTATTTTCCCTTCAACCAACTAAAAAAGATCTTCTCAAAATGTTCTCCACTAAGTTTGTTCATCGGATAGGTTCGGGAGAGGTAGCCACTTTTACTCGTCAGCTTTCAACGATGATTACCGCCGGTTTAACCGTCGCCGATGCTTTAAGAATCCTTAAGGAACAATCGTCTCCATCTCTAATTTCGGTGATTGACGATGTTTTAAGAGAGGTGGAAGGGGGTTCAACCTTAGCGGCGGCTTTAGAGAAACATCATGAGGTTTTTAATGATGTCTATGTGGCTTTAGTCAAAGCTGGTGAGGCGGCCGGGGTTTTGGACGAAGTTTTAAACAGGCTGGCGGAAAATTTGGAAAAACAAAAAGAATTCAAAAGTAAAGTCAAAGGGGCGATGATTTATCCGATGGTGATCGTCGTCGGGATGTTAATTGTCGGCACGATTATGATGATTTTTGTTATCCCCAAACTCTTAGGAATGTATGAGGAATTTCAGGCAGATTTGCCTTTACCGACGAAAATTTTGATTTCTTTTTCTGATTTGGCAACTCGGTTTTGGTGGATAGTTTTAATCGGAGGAGGTGTGGCGGTCTTTTCCCTTAGAAGCTTTCAAAAAACGCCGCTGGGGCAGAAAAAGATTGACCAGCTCAAGCTTCAGTTGCCAATTTATGGAAATTTACAAAAGATGACGATTTTGACCGAAGTGACGAGGACACTTGGTCTTTTGGTGAGTACGGGGATTTCGATTATCGATGGTTTGAATATTGTCGCTCGGGCTGCCAATAATACGATTTATCTGGAAGAACTGCAGTTTGCCGCTAAACAGGTGGAAAAAGGCTTGCCTTTGGGGGGGACTTTAGCCGAATTTGAAGAATTTCCTCCGGTTGTGCCCCACATGATTTCCGTGGGTGAGGAGACGGGAAAATTAGACGAGGTTTTAACCAAACTTTCTCATTATTTTGAATCGGAATCAGGGGAGATGGTTAAAGGCTTGACAACTGCGATTGAGCCTCTTATCATGGTAGTACTGGGGTTAGGAGTTGGCTTTTTAATAATTGCCGTGATTTTACCGATATACAATTTAACGACATCATTTTAGAAAGAAGGGAGGTGAAATTAAAAAAATATGAAGAAAACTGCCCGTTTTTTAATGGCAAAAGGGTTCACTTTGGTTGAGCTTTTGATTGTTATCGCTCTTATCGGAGTTTTGGCCGTGGCCGTTCTGGCCGCCATCAACCCGCTTGAGCAGCTTAACCGTGCTCGGGACACAGGCATGGAGTCAGACGCCTCACAGCTTTTGGCAGCGATTGACAGGTATTATGCCACACAGGAGGAGTTTCCTTGGGTAACGGTTAATAACGCATTTACTAATGATAGCAACTTAGCTTTGACTAATGCCCAAGTCCAAGAAGTTGGAATTTGTGGAGGAAATTGCGCTGCTAATGGAATTTTGCTAGAGCAATACGAGCTTAAGTCCGAATTTAGAAACAGGAAGTTTATTACTGCGACCGCACAGACTGATCTGCTTTATTTAGCTAAGCAAGATGGGGCCTCAAGTTCGGTTTACGCTTGTTGGGTTCCAACCTCTAAGGCAAAAAGGGCCAACGCCAATATGAGTGTGACAAATATTTGGGACAATAGTTGTGATGGGGCAAATGTCACCTATGCCAATCTTGATTCCTCGTGTTTTTTCTGCATCCCGCGGTAATATATCTTGACAATAAAGGAAAGAGTAGATACTTAACGACAGGTGGTGGGGATAAGTGGTAAAAATTCGACATCACCTGTCAGTTGGTAGAGGAGGTTAGTGCTTTCAACAAGCGCAGGGAGGTAGTTTGTGGCTGATAAGATATATTGTCCTCTTTGATATACCTCTGTTTCGAGAGGATAATTTTTTTTCACTTCAATAAGTGCTTTTAGTGATTCTTGTTCTTTTCCTTGTTCGAATTGGGCCTTGTATAAGCCAAGATAATATTTAGGTGGTAGGAAAGGATTTCTCTTAAGGGCTTGGCTTAGAATTTCTTCTGCCTCTACGAGTTGGTATTGGGAGTAATTGATTTCTGCTATTTGGTAGTCAATCTCGAGATTAAGTGGATCAATAACTCTTAATCTCTCCAGAAAGAAAATTGCTTCTTGTGGCTGTTCAGTTTCAAGTTTGAGGGTAGCTAAATAATAGAAGCTTTTAGGGTTAAGGAAAAAGAGTGGTTTTTGGCTAGCAGCAAGAAGAATCTTTTCGGCCTGAGGATAGTCTCTCTCGAGAAAGGCTCGCTGTCCCCTTCTTAGATTGAGACTATCTAGAAAAAATAGAAAAAATAGAAAAACGAACGGGAGAATAATTAGACTTAGAGAGCCTTTCCTTATTTGCCAGACCGATACGTCTTTCATTAAAAATGAAACTAAAAGAAAAAAGATTATCTGAAGTGGGAAAACCCTTAGGGAACTATTAGTAAAACTTAAAATCAAAAATATAAGAACAGACAAAGCGACAGCTAAAGAGAGGGGTTCTTTCTCTTTAACGAAACTCAATATTTTCCTGATGGCAACGATGGCTAAATAGATAAAGAGAGCCAGTTGGGTTAAAAAGCCAAAGAGACCAGTTTCTACTCCAGTCTGAAGGGGTTCGTTCGAGGCGTAATCTGCCCACACCCAAGGTTTAATTAGATTTTGCCGATAAACAGGCCCGAAGTTTCCCGGCCCAATCCCCTGCCAGAGGTTGTTCTTGATGCTTTCGGCAGAAAAGCGCCAGATATCAGCTCTTTCTTGGAAAAACAGACTGTCTTGGAATAGACCAATAGAATCAGGGATGGAGCGGAAGCTAAAAGAAGGTAAAAGATTAGGAAGAGTGACTGCAAGTAAAAGGAAGAGGAGAATGGCTCCTTTTCGTTGCCTGCGCCAGGATTGAGGTATGTTTTTAGTGGACCAGACATAGGCTAAGAAGAGAAAGATGATAATCAGAATGAAAACAACAATATAAGTTTGGCTAAGAATCCAGGCACAAGCTAAAAGAAAAAGACTGGAAAAAAGGAATATTTTTTTATAACTCTTTACTCCGCTTTTTAAAAAAAGGACTAAAGTCAGGGGAAAAATCAAAACCATGAATGAGGCAGCGAGATTGGGCCAGTGGAAAGGTTCAAAAAGAGGTAGGATTTTCGCTGCTTTTGAACGACTAGTAAATTCGAAAATACCATCTAAAGTAGCAAGAGAGCCAAGAAAGATGAGAACGTTAAGTGTTTGGAGAAAGAAGTTAGTTTTAGAAAAAAAATTAATACCTACGATTACTAGAAGGAAAATTCCTAAGACCTCGCTTAATTTGAGAGTAGCGGTAAAGGAGCTGGGAGAAGCTAGACTAGAGAAAAAAACCGCTAAAAGATAAAACAGAAAGAAAATGGAGAAGTATTTTGGAAGACGTAAAGAAGATTTTTGTGCGAGAAGGAGAGTCAAGAAGAAAAGACAAAGGACGAATAAAGGAAGTTTAATCTCACCTGGGAGATGGTAAAATATGAGCTGAAAGAAAATGCTTATGAGAAAAAGAATTCGTATAAGCTTTTCTTTCTTCATTCGTTTTTCTCCACATGCACTATGATACTATGATAGAGTATTAAAGTATACCTAAAAGAAGGTCAACATGCGTAGTCTCATGAAGCCAGGTTTACGAAAATTTTTTTTAACACGCCTAAACAAACTTTCACCACTTTTTGAGAAATTTTCTGGTACAAGCCTGTTTTCGCTTATTTTCTTTCTTTCTTTATTCCTTTTTATTTTTTCTTTTAACTATACTTTACCTCGAGATCCAGATCTCGGTTGGCATTTACGGTATGGAGAGGAAATTATAAAAAGCAGGACAATTCCAGTTAATGATTTTTTCTCACATTCTTTTTACGGCCAAAGTATAACTGATACTGAGTGGTTAACAGACGTAATTTCCTTTTCCCTGTTTTCTCAGTGGCCTTTTTTGAGATTTGCTTTATTCTTTGGCTTTTTAACGACTTTTGCCTTTTTCATTCCAGCCATCTTTCTTCCGGGGAGCTTTTTTGGTAAATTTTCTCTCATTACCTGGGCTCTTTTGGGATCAATGTCGGTGATTGAGATTGGTGGAAGACCACAGAACATAAGCTGGGTTTTATTTAGTTTAACGGTTGTCATTTTGATTAAATATAGTGAAAGCAAAAAATTTAGGTATTTGTACATTCTTCCCCCGATTTTTTTGGTTTGGGCTAATGTTCATCCAGGTTTTTTCCTTGGTTTGTTTCTGTTAGTGGTTTTTTTATGTTTAGAGCTTATTTTTTCATTACCACGACTTGCTGGAATGAAGAAGAAAATATTAGTCTTTGCCTTAATACTTGTGTTCGCCTTCGGCTTTGCAAATATTAGGCCTCATGCTGGCCAATTTGAGGGACTGCTGCCTTTTGAATTGATTAAGGCTTTTTTATTACCAGTTAATATTGCTACCCAAACCTCTTTTAAAGGGGAGGTGCGGACGTCTATCAATGAATGGTTACCACCAACCTTTTTGGATTTATCTGGGGTTTTATTTTTTCTAGGCATTATTTTCTCAATAGCCATATTTATCATAAAACCAATTTCGAAAAAGAATGTAAAGTATTTAGTCCTACTGCCAATATTCATTTATTTTTCTACTTTATCGATGAGAAACAAACCCTTTTTCTTTTTAATCTTCATTCCGGCAATGATTGTTGTCTTAAAGGATTATCTCCGTGCTCGAAAGTTGAAGCCCTTTCTACCATTTTTAAATTTTCTTGCGGTTGTGGTGATGTTAGTTATTTCAATCCCAAAAATTACGGCTAATACGAGGACAATATTAAATGCCGGTTCTTCAGTTACCTCCCCGTCTTATTGTCAGTTGATGAATTATCCTTGCAAGGCGATAGAGTCTATCAAAAAAGAAAAGCCTTTTGGTAAGATGTTTAATGGCTATAATTGGGGGGGCTTTTTAATTTGGGAGCTGAGAGAATATCCTGTTTTTATTGATGGGAGAGTCCCCGAAGAGCCGATTTTTACTGAATATCAAACTGTAACTGATCTCAAAGAAGGCTGGGAGAAAGTTTTAGAGAAGTATGACATTAGTTGGATTCTTTATCATCGTAACCCTCTTTTTGAGGATTTTTTGAAAAGAGACGGCAAATGGAGGGAAATTTACGCTGATGAAATTTCAGTTATTTTAGTTAAGAAATGACATTTATGTTATGATAAAAATATCTCACTATGAAGAGTAAGCTAGCTCTGAATTCATCGAAAGATCTTACTCCCTTGTCTAAAGGCCTCACCCTAAGCGAGGTTTTAATTACTCTTGTTGTTTTGGCTATTTTAGTAGCTATTTTGATAGTAATAATTAATCCCCTTGAATATCTTCACAGGACTCAAGATAGTAATGCGGAAAATGTGGCGATTGAGTATATTAACGCCTGTACTCGTTATTATGCCAACCATGGTGAAATGGCTTGGAAAAGCAGCCCTCCCTCATCTCTTGCTTTCGATAAGGAGCCTGTTTTAGGTTACACCCAGATGTTAATTAGCGAGGGTGAATTAAAACCGGAATTTAATGAGGCTCTTGATAAAAATAACCGCCAGATTTATTTAACTGCTAAGACTAATCCGCCAGAGGTGATTGTCTGCTTTGATCCAGGCTCAAAGTCTTTGAGTGTTGATGAAGAAACAAGATATGGCTTTGACGGCTCCCTGAAAGAAGGCTGCCCCGACCCTGGAGAAGAGTGTTATTGGTGTCTCCGCCAGGAATAGTGATATACTGAAGGGGTGGAGGCATTTTTTCTTTCTTTTATCTTCATTTTAGGTTTGAGTATAGGCTCCTTTCTTAATGTTCTTATCTACCGTCTCCCCCGCTCTCTGAGACTGACGGGTCGGTCGTTCTGTCCTAAATGTAAGAAAAAAATTTCCTGGTATGATAATGTCCCCTTGCTTTCATTTATCCTTCTTAAAGGCAAATGCCGTTCTTGTCACTCCCCTATTGGTTTTCAATATCCAGTTGTGGAGTTGATAACAGGGATTTTATTCTTAACCACGCTAAATTTAATCCCAAAGCAAGCAATTTCCAATTTCCAATTGCCAATTGCGAAGCAACAAGCTTTGCTTATTTCCAGTTATTTACTAATTCTTACCTATTACTTATTTCTTATCTCTTCTCTGATTGTTATCTTTTTCATTGATTTAAAGCACCGAGTTATTCCTGACCAGATTATTTATCCTACTATTTTGATTATCTTGTTATATCAAATCATCAGTCACCAGTCACTAATCACTAATCACTTTTTCGCTGCCTTCGGCGCGGGATTATTCTTTTTAATCCTTCATCTCATTACCCGAGGCAAAGGCATGGGGTTTGGTGATGTCAAGTTAGCCTTCTTGATGGGCTTAATTCTTGGTCCTTTAAAAGTGATTTTCGCCTTCTATCTCGCTTTCTTGACAGGCGCTTTTGTAGGTGTCATACTGATTTTAGCGAAGAAAAAGAAGTTTGGGGAACAAATTCCCTTTGGTCCTTTTTTGACAGGAGCAACGGTAATCGCCCTTTTTTGGGGTGAAGAAATTATCAGATGGTTGACTGCCCATTTATTTTAAGGAAACCCTCCTTCGCCAAGGCTACGAAGGACAAGAAGCGAGGAATCTCCATTACTGAACTCCTCATTGTGATTGCGGTTTTGGCGGTCTTAATGGTAGTTTTCCTAGCGGCCTTCAAGCCTTGGACTCAGCAGGCTAAAGCCCGGGATTCGCGCCGCAAATCAGATCTCCAGAAGCTAAAAAATCCCCTTGAAGATTATTACAATGATAATAATTGTTACCCAGAAAGCCTACAAGACCTAGTTGATGGAGATTACATCGGTGAAGAACCGAAAGATCCTGATACAGGAGACTATTATGAATACTATCGTCTAAAAGATGATTGTGATAAGTATTGGATTTACACTAAATTAGAATGGCAACAAGATTCAGAGATTGTCGAAGTAGGTTGTGGTGTGGGTTGTGGACCTGGAGGCGATGCTCAGACCGATTTTGATCTAAGATGCGTCTTTAGCTACGGAGTTTCTAGTCCTGGAGAAAATCTAGAGTGTTGTGCAGAAAAATGCGCTGGTGGGAGACCTTGGGATGGGGGACCTTCAATGGGTGGTAGTGATTGTGATGTGCCTCTTTGCGGTGTAATAGGCTGTTGTGCTGGGCCAACAGTAGATCACATTGAATGTTATGGAACAGAAATATATTGTTGCCCGCCAGAAGAATGAAAATGAACAAAAGACAAAAGACAAAAAACAAAAAACTTGGTTTTACTCTTGTTGAACTCTTAGTGGTGATGGCGATTCTGGGAATTTTAGCAGTGGTCACTCTCGGTAATTTCCGGACTTCGCAAATTAAGGCTCGAGACGCCCAGAGAAAATCTGATTTGCGCCAGATTAGTAATGCTCTTGAAGCTTATTATAATGATTATGCTGGTTATCCTGATAGTGATTCTAGTGGAATGATAAAGGCATGTAGTTGTGGAGATGGGGACTTAGCTTGTACTTGGAACGACCCAGGTCAACGCGAGTTTTGTGATGAGAATAACACGGTTTACATGAGTATGGTGCCTGGTGATCCTTTAAGTGATCCTTCCCACTCTTATTGTTATTATTCGGAAGGAAATTTATATCGTCTTTATGCTATATTAGAAAATGAGAATGATCCTGAGGCGACGCTAGATGTTTCTTGCGGAGTGATTAGTAATTATAACTTTGGTATTTCTAGCGCTAACACATCGCCGGAGCCAACGCCGATACCATAAGATAATCGATAATTAGGAATTTAAAATGAAAAAAACAAAAGAAAATCCAATCCGACAAAGGGAATTTGGTTTCACGCACATAAGCAAAGCTTGTGAGCGTGGGTTCACGCTCATTGAATTACTGGTGGTGATTTCGATTATTGGTATTCTGGCAACTCTGTTGATTGCTAATATTGGTGGGATTCGAGAAAGAGCCCGGGACGCAAGGAGAAAGAGCGATCTCAATCAGATTCAGAAAGCGCTGGAAATGTATAAAAATAGCCAAAAGCCGCCTGAATATCCCACTGGAACCGGATATATATCTTTTCTGGAAGGAGCGCTTGAAACTGATTATATGCAGGATGTGCCCCACGACCCGAAATGTAGCTATAACGAAACCCTAGGGGATTGGGAATGTACTGGTGATTGGCCAGATTATTCCTATGCTCTTGATGCGGCTGATAGTCTGAAGTATACCTTAATCGTTTGTCTTGAAAACGCCTCTGATCAACAAAAAGATGGTACCAAGAATACCTATTGTTCAGGAGATCCTGCGCCACCGGCAAGTATTACTAGGGGGGAACCATGAAAGAACGCAATACGCAATACGCAATAAGTAATAAGCGAATAGGGTTTACCCTTATCGAACTCTTGGTAGTGATTTCCATTATTGGTATTTTAGCCACTCTGATGATTTCTCGTTATGGGATGGCAGAAAAAAGTGCTCGTGATGCGGAAAGGAAGTCGGATTTGAATCAATACAGGATTGCTTTAGAAAATCTTGCTTCTCAAACAGGGGGAACTTATCCGGTTCGACTTTCTGCTGATGATGCCTCAGACCCCGCTGGAGAGCCTTGTACAAGTTTAACAAGTGGAGACTATATGTCAGCTTGTCCCCAAGATCCCCGTCAAGAAGTAGGATCAACTACTTATCAATATTTTTATTTAAGTAATGGGACTGCCGGAATGGATGATGCTACCCATTATATTCTCTATGTAAGAACAGAAACTGGTTCAGGGAGCACAACGAATTTCTGGTATGTTTGCTCTGATGGAAGACTGGGTGAAAAGGCAGATAGCGGTACGCCAGGGGCGACCGATTGTGGATTTTTATGATGAGGAAAAAAGGCTTTACTTTAATCGAGCTTTTGGTAGTAATAGTTATCATCGGAATTTTAATGGGAATAATGTTGGTTTCTTATCAAGGCGTTCGGAGAACAGCCAGAAACGGCAGGAGAAAGGCTGATTTAGAACAGATTAGGTCAGCGCTTCAAATGTACCATGCCGACTGTGGCAAATATCCAGATTCTTTGGGTCTCACTTCAGGTGGTTCATTAACAGGGCCAACAGGATCAGATTGTGTGGGAATAACTTATATGGCTGAGCTTCCAACTGACCCTCTCTCTTCTTTTGATTATCTTTATTATAGTGATGCTGCCAGCGATCACACTTACACTCTTTGTGCCTATCTTGAAGGGATTGGAGAAGATCATTGTTCGGGGACAGGAGTTTGTGGTGGAGATTGTACCGACGAAGATGCCTGTAACTACAAAGTCTGTCAACCCTAGGTTGGAAGTTAATGGTTAATGAAGAGAATCAGATATCAAAATAAGCTTGCATATACCCTCATTGAGCTTCTCGTCGTCATTTCGGTTATTGGCCTCCTTGTCACTGCTGGCTTTGCTTATTACCAGGATTTTAATCGTCGCCAA
>DATKWU010000018.1 GCA_035529375.1 Patescibacteria group bacterium | reverse complement strand
GCTTATACCGCTAAATATCTGGGGAGGATGAGTGATGGTTTGATTACTTTATTGGTTACAGCCATTATTATGCTATTATTATCACCTTTGATACTTTTTGATATAGGTTTTCAGCTCTCTTTAACGGCGACAGCCGGGATTCTTTTGATTCAGCCTCTTTTAAAGGAAGTTAGATTCCTTCGTTTACCTTTAGTCGGTGATAATTTGGCCACCACTTTGGCAGCTCAGGTAGGAGTGATGCCTATTATCTTGGTAAACTTTGGTAATCTTAGTTGGTTATCACCCCTTATCAATGCCTTGGTTTTGCCGCTAATTCCGCTGCTCATGAATTTAGGTGGAATTCTGGTTCTTTTTGGACTTGTTAGCAAACTCCTTGCTCAAGTGCTAGGGTGGTTATTGTGGTTACCTCTCACTTATTTTGTTAAATTGATTGAGTTTTTTGGGGGATGGGGTTGGATTAATTTTGATATAGATAGACTATCTTTTTGGTGGGCCCTTGGTTATTATTTTGTTTTGGGAGTGGTTCTTTATTGGCAGTGGAGAAAGAGATGGAAATTAACAGAGCCAAGGTTATTTTAGTTAGTTTGGTTTTAATTATTGGTTTAATTTGGTCAGCCATTCTTAGCTTACCTGATAATCAATTGCATTTGGTTTTTTGTGATGTAGGTCAGGGAGATGCGACTCTGATTTACCAAGGTTCTAATCAGATTTTGATTGATGGCGGCCCAGATCAGCGGGTTTTAAGTTGTCTGTCTCATTATTTGCCTTTTTGGGATCGAGAAATTGAAATGGTGATTGCCACTCATCCAGAATCAGATCACATTACTGGCTTGATTGATGTGATTGAAAGATACAAAGTGAAACAGTTTGTTATTAACTCAGTCGGTAAGGATTCAGCGGTTTTTCAAGAATTTCAGGCAGCTGTTTTAGCGGAAAAAGCGGCTGTTTATTTCCCTAAGGCTGGTGATAGGATAGAGATTAATTCCTTGGTTTTAAGTTTTTTGTGGCCTCGGACTCAAGAAAAAGTTTTAGGGGTGAGTACGGAGAGAGAGGTTAATGATACCTCTCTTGTTTTTGAGTTGGCTTATGGCCAATTTGAAGCTCTTTTAACTGGCGATATCTCCACTAAGGTTGAGAGTCAGTTGAGTTTGGAGGATATTGAGGTTTTGAAGGTAGCTCATCATGGGAGTAAATATTCAACTGATAAAAAGTTTTTAAAAGAATCTCATCCCGAATTGGCGATTGTTTCTGTTGGTAAAAATTCCTTTGGTCATCCCACTTCAGAAGTAATTGAGAGATTAAGTCAGGCGGGAGTTAAGTTATTGAGAACTGACCAAGAGGGAGAAATCGAGGTTGTGAGTAATGGCGAAACTTGGTATACTCAATGAGATGTTTCAGAATCAATTAAAAAAAGATTTTAATAAGGCTTTAAAAAAGCTGAAGATTGCTGATAAGGATTTAGAGTTTGAACATCCGGCTAATCCAGAGCATGGTGATTATTCTACGAACATTGCTTTGCGGCTAAAGAAAAAAGATATTCCCACTCCCTTTGATCTAGCTAACCAAATTGTTAATACTTTTCGAGGTCTGGGTCTGCCAGAATATCTTGCCAAGATTGAGGTTGAGGGGACTGGTTTTATTAATATTTGGCTTAAAGATGAAGCTCTTTTTGAAGAAGTGGGGAAGGTTTTAAAGGCAGAGGAGAAATATGGTTCTTCTGATTCTGGTAAAGGTAAAACCATGGTCATTGATTATTCTTCGCCCAATATTGCCAAGCCTTTTGGCATTGGTCATCTCCGGTCAACAATTATTGGCCAGGCAGTTTATAATCTCTATTCTTTTCTTGGCTGGAGAACAATTGGCGATAATCATTTAGGCGATTGGGGAACCCAATTCGGCAAGCTGATTGTCGCTATTAAGAAGTGGGGAGGAAAAAAGAAGTTAGATTCAGCTCAATTAGAAAAACTCTACGTTAAGTTTCATCGCGAAGCGGTTAAAAACCCTGAACTTGATGAAGAGGCCCGGGCTTGGTTTAAGAAATTGGAGGAGGGGAATCGGGAGGCGAAGAAAATCTGGAAAGTTTGCGTTGATATCTCAATGAAGGATTTTGAGCGGATTTATAATTTGTTAGGAGTGAAGATTGATTATGCTTATGGGGAGAGTTTTTACGAAGATAAAATGCCGGCCGTGATTAAAGATGTTAAACGAAAAAAGGTTGGAGTAAAGAGTGAAGGAGCTTTGGTCATTAAATTTTCGGAATTAAATATCCCGCCAGCCATTGTTCTTAAATCTGATGGGGCAACGACTTACGAAACCCGAGATCTGGCTTGTATTGTTTACCGGAAAAAGCGTTGGCAACCCGATTTATATATTTACGAGGTAGGGGCAGAGCAGAAGCTTCATTTCCAGCAAACCTTTGCCGCCGCCGTTAAATTGGGCTACGGTAAGCCTGAACAGTTTGTCCACATGGCTCATGGTTTTGTTCAGGTCTCTAGTGGCAAGCGAATGAGTACCCGGGCTGGTGAATCAGTTCGCTTGGAAAAGGTTTTGGAAGAGGCGATTAAAAGGGCTAGACAGATTATTAAAAATTCTGGGACAGCCAGAAATTTAGCGAAAAAAAAGCAGGAAGAAGTGGCCTGGGCCGTGGGCATTGGCGCGATTAAATATTTTGATTTGAGGCATCATTACACCAGCGATTTTGTCTTTGACTGGGAAAAAATGTTTCAATTAGAAGGTAATTCCGCTCCTTATCTCCAATACACTTACGCTCGTTGCCAGAGTATTTTAGAAAAGGCCGAGGATTATTCTCTGCCCGAGAAGCTGCCTCGATTAAAGTCTGAAGAAGTTTCTCTTTTACGGACCCTTTATAAATTTTCTGAAGTAATTCAAGAAGCGAGTGAGAGTTATTCACCTAATTTACTTTGTAATTTCTTATTTGATTTAGCCCAAAAGTATAATCTTTTTTATAATCAACAACCAATTTTAAAAGCTGATAGCGAGGAATCAAAGAATTTCCGCCTGGCTTTGACCGTAGCTATTGGTCAAGTCCTTAAGAATGGCTTAGGTTTGTTGGGAATTGAAAGTCCAGAGAGAATGTAATGTATCAACATCAATTAACCACTCTGAAAAATGGTCTTCGTTTAATTACCATTCCTATGCCTCAACTAGAGTCAGTGACGGTGATGGTTGGAGTTGGAGCGGGTAGTCGTTATGAAACTAAAGCGGTTAATGGCCTCTTTCATTTTATTGAGCATATGGCTTTTAAGGGAACCAAGAAAAAGCCTTCAACTTTTGATATTTCTTCAGAATTAGATGCTATTGGTAGCGGGTTTAATGCCTTTACTGATAAGGAATTAACTGGTTATTACATTAAGTTAGCAACTAGACATCAAGAATTGGCTTTTGACATTTTGTCGGACATGATGTTGAATTCTCTTTTTAAAACAGAAGAGATTGAGAGAGAAAAACAAGTCATTATTGAAGAAATTAATATGTACGGAGACACGCCTATTCGTCAAGTCCAAGAATATTTTGACAGGCTTTTATATGGCGATAATCCGATGGGTTGGAGTACTGCTGGAGAGAAGAAAAGCGTCAAACAGATTAAAAGGGGAGATTTTATTTCCTTTCTTAATCAGCTTTATTTTGCTCAAAACATGAATTTAGTTATCGCTGGTAAATTTGATCAAGGGGAAACAGAGAAATTAGCCAGTCGCTATTTTGAAAAACTTAAGAAAACCGGTAAAAAAGATACAAAAGAGATCAAAATAGAACAGAAGAAACCTAGATTAAAAGTTTATTTTAAGAAAACTGATCAGGCTCATTTTTGTTTGGGTGTTCCTGGTTATCAATACTCTCATCCAGATAGATTTATTCTGGCTGTTTTGTCTACCATTCTAGGAGGGAGTATGAGTTCTAGATTATGGATTCAAATAAGAGAACGACGGGGTTTGGCTTATTATGTTGGTTCTGAACCTGATTTTTACACTGATAGCGGCTATCTCTTGGCTCGAGAAGGAGTCAGATTAAAGAGTGTTGATGAAGCGATTAAGGTGACTCTTGATGAGTTTTGGAAGTTAAAAGAAACCCCAGTTTCTTTTAAGGAATTAAAAAAAGCCAAAGAATTTTTAAAGGGAAAGATGGTTTTGGCTTTAGAAGACTCTTTTAATGTTGCTTCTCGATACGCAGCCCAGCTTCTTTTGGAAAAAAAGATTCGGACGCCTGAAGAAACAATGAGATTGATTGACAAAGTGACAGTAGCTGATGTTCAGCGGGTGGCTAAAGCCATTTTTAAGCCCGAAAAGCTTAATTTGGCTTTGATTGGCCCTTACAAAGACGAAGACCGTTTTAAGAAACTTTTAGGAGGCAAGGGATAGATGGAAGAGAGTGTGGTTTTGATTAAACCCGATGGGGTTAAAAGGGGATTGGTCGGTGAGATTATTCGCCGTTTTGAAAGAGCTGGTTTGAAATTGATTGCCATGAAGATGATTTGGGTGGATAAGGATGTGGTGGGTAAACACTATACTGACAAAAAGGCTTATTTGATAGGTATTGGTAAGAAAACCTTAGAATCTTATAAAAAGTATGGGAAGGATCCTAGGGAGGAATTAGGTACCAAAAATCCTTTGGAGATTGGCAAAATGGTGAGGGAATGGAACATGGAATTCCTTTCTTCTGGTCCAGTGATTGCCCTGCTTTGGCAAGGTCCAAGCGCGGTTGAAATTATTAGGAAGATTGTTGGCTCAACCTTTCCGGCTTCCGCTCCACCAGGAACCATTAGAGGTGATTATTCTTTTGATTCAGCGATGTTTGCTGATACTCGAAAACGATCGACTAAGAACTTGATTCATGCTTCAGGTGATGCTCAGGAAGCTAAGTTTGAACGCCAACTTTGGTTTCGGGAAGAAGAAATCTACGACTATAAACGCTCTGAAGAAGAGGTCATGTTTTAATTAAGATTTAAGCTTCAAGAATAAATTTATCCTTAGAAAAATGAGGCCCCAGCGCTCTTTGAAAGATTGCCAGGGCCAGATTTCTGTCCCAACCTCATGAACCTTTTCGTTTCCGCTTCTGGCGGAGATGTCCGAAAAGGACGTAGAGCTCGTGCGCGCCGGACCCGATTAAGATCAATCCCCAGATGAGATCGCAAATCATTGTTATGATTGCAATGACATCTGCCTTCAGAAGGAGTTTACCCATCCAAAGGAGACTTAAGCCTGCGAGGATGAAGCCCACACAGAAGAATAAGCCTGAGATCAAATCCCTGGTATCGACGGTACGGCGTGGTTCCGGTATCGCCGTGATAAAACTTATCACGAAGGCAACGACGCCGATGATGAGACCGATCACCGGAGTGCGGTTGATTGGAAAGATCAGAATTGATCCTACCAAAGCCGCAACGATGCCGGTCACCACGATAATGAGAATTAAGCAGCCGATCCTCACTTCCTCTTTCCTATCCATGCTTCCCCTCCTTGATTGATAGGTTCTGATAGGTGCTAAGACAGTTTTCTGTCCTATAGTTTAGGGGAAAGGATATTTGAAGTCAAGTCGGGGTGGTGAGACTCGAACTCACGGCCTCTAGCTCCCGATGCTAGCGCTCTAGCCAACTGAGCTACACCCCGTATTTCTATTTTATCTTTTTTTCTTTTTTAAAGCAAAAATAGGGGATTGACTGACCCTTTTAAGTTCTAATATGATGTATTTAGTGACTACCTATCGGGTCAGACATTTTTGTGTTTTGGGAATTTGTGTTTTTTTAGCCACCCTTTTTACAATTGGCTGTTTTATTTTTCTTTACCAAACTCTGGTTCATCCTTCTGTTCCTATTGAAAATATTCAGGTGAGTAATCTTAGCGAGAATTCTTTAACTCTTTCTTGGGTAAGTTACAAACCAACAAGAGCAAAAGTTTACTATTCTCATTCTCCGATTTCTAGTTCAGCTCGGATTATCTTGCGGGTTTTACCGATGAACTTGATTTCTAGATTATTTGATTTAAAGGTCATTGGGGATGATTTTGGTCTGGTAGCAGCTACGGTTCATCATGTGACTTTAAAGGACCTTAAGCCTGAGACAGAGTATTACTATCTTATTTCAACTGGTAGGCAATTTTATTCTTATGATAAAGAAGGTCAATCCTTACCATTAATCAGGACGGCGGTTTCCTTGGAATCAGCTCCTTTTCCTTATCCTTGTTACGGTAAAGTACTTGATTTTGCTGAAGAAGCTCCAGAGGCACCTTTGATTGTTTATGCTTTTTCAGCGGAGTCTGGCTTAATTTCAGCTTACACCAACTCTCTAGGTAATTATAGTTTAGATTTAGGTTCTCTAAGAACAAAAGATAATCAGGGTCTTTTTGATTTAAACCAAAACAGAGTTTTGGTGTTGGAAGTTGAAGGCGGTCAGTGGGGCAAAATTACCCAGCCGTTATATTTTGATGAGTGTCAGCCAATTAAAACAATTAACCTAGAATGAAAAAAAGATTTTTTAAATTTATTAGTTTATTCTTGATTTTGAGTTTGTTTTTATCTTCAAGCCCTTCTTTTTTTTACGTTTACTCTAAATGTGACGAAGATGATACTGGGTGTAAGTTAAAGAAAAAAGCCAAGAAGAGTTGTAGTAGCGCTGATGATGTGGATACTTGTCGGGAAGGGAGAAAAAAGGCAAACGAGGAGTTGGGGAAAATTAGAGCCCAGCAACAAGCCGGGATGACTACTCCTCAACTAGAAACTACTGATCCTCAAGAGGCAGGTGATCTTACTTGGAATTCTTGTAAACAGGGTGGAGGAAGTGATTCAGAATGTGAATCTAAAGCAAGAGATGCTTATTTGGTAGTAGAAAAGGAGCATCCGGTTGATGCAGTGACTAAAGAGGCTCATATTATTAGGGATACCCTAAGAAAGACGGCTCTTGAAGCAGTTTCGGGCGGTAGAGGGAGCGAGGGATTAAGTTGGGAACAGGCAGAAAGGATTCGTCAAGAATCAGATATTGCTTCCAATCCAGTTTTGAAAAAGGAACATGAGGAAAGTTTTAGAGATCAATTATTTAGTCGTTATGGCGAGGACGTTACTGAAGAAGAGATTAAACAATTTAGGAGTGAATATTATCAACAACACAAAGATCAATATGAATTACCTTTGACGACTGAGTCTGATTTGACTACTTTAGGAAAAGATTTGCTTAATAGCGCTTCAATTAGTGAGTATCTTGCTGAGCAGTTAGGGCCTGAGCCTGAGCCGGAGTTAACTAGTGCAGAAGAAGAAGAAAGGTTGAAAAAGGGTACAGAGACGTTAATACAAGAAGGTTGTCAAGCTGGAGGATTGACATTTGAACTAACTGGCGAACAATATGGAGATTATACTGGTCATTATCGTTGCCGGGACAGGAAAAAAATTGCTTCTCAAGAAGCACGCACACTTAATAGAAACTATAGTTTGATAAAAATAAAAGAATCTAAACTTAATGAGGAGCAAGTAGAGGCGTATGATGAATTAGGGTCGGGTCTTACAGCGGGTTCAAAGCAAGATACTTTTTCCAATTTTCCTAGTGGTATTCGAGACGCACTTACCCGAGGAAACATTCCAGAATTTGATATTAATCAGGAGGTTAATAAAGAGCTAGTTGAGTCTTCTCAAAGAGTTTCGGGAAGAACAATTATCCCTGAAACTTTGCCGGCGGGTTTTCAAAGCAGGATTGCTAATGAAGGTGAGCTTCTTATGAAAGGCGTGATTGATAAAGATGAATATAATGAGAGAATTGATGAAATTATAGGAGAATACAGCGTTGAGAAAGTTAATGAAATTTTTAAGAATATAGAAGAAACAATTTCAGATATGACAAGTATGTTTGAACCTCAAGTAATTGTTCCCGAAGACTCAACTGCGGGACAAGTGGTGCTAAAGGTTCCTGGAACCGGAGATGCTGCTTCTGGACAACCTGGCGCGGTTCAGCAATTCAGGACTAATTTGAATAATCGGGTAAGAGAGACTCAGACTAACATTGGGAACGTGGTTGTAGGCAGAATTATTAAGGGAGGTTTGGACCTTGTCGGTGCTGATACCAGTAACTTTTATGAAACTGAGGAAGAAACTATTGATAATGAACCTGGTTCATTTTTGTTGAAAAATTCTGTTTTAGCTGCTGAGAAAGGCAATATTCCTGTTCATTCTTTAATTTACAAAAGACTGACTTTGATGGGAGAACTTGATCAAATGCTAAGAGAGAATCCTGATTTAACTCATGAGAAAGTTCTTGAGATGATAAGTCAAGGCAAAACAATCGACGCCCAGATCAAAAAAGAAGGAAATAAATTAAGCATATCAACCGGAGAAGGAGGTTTTGCCCAATATAATGTAACTCCTGGGTTTTACCAGTTTGAGACAAACCAAATTATGGGTTATGACATAATTCAACCAGCAGACGGCATCAGTTTGAGAAATGAAGAAAATGTTGTTGTTAACCTGGGTATTCGAGAGGGAGAGGGAAGAGTAATTATTTCAACTGAATATCAAAAAGAGGTTGAGTCCGGATTTAGTAGGTTTTTACGAGAATTGCGTAGTTTTTTGCCTTCATTAAAAGAGGTATATGCTTTGGTTCCAGAGGAACCTGAGGGTGAGATTCTAGGTAAAAAGCAGTTTGGAGAGCTTCTCGAAGAAATAGAAACAGGGGATTCGGTTGAGGATGAAATTGAAGGAACAATTACCCTTTATCTTTATCACGATGCTAACGGTAATGGAGAAAGAGATGAAGGTGAAAATAATCTTCCTTGGGCAGGCGTAACGATTACCTTGGAAAAAAGAACCGAGGAATTTGTTTATCAGCTTTTAGAAGGTTGGAATTTTATTTCTTTTCCAGTAGTATCCCAAAGTTTTGGGACAGCTTCAGAATTGATTACTGATGCGGCTCGTCAGGGAGCCTACGTGACTACAGTAGCTCGTTGGAATGGATCAAGCTGGCAAGAATATGTTCAGCGGGGTGATCAGGCTTATGGCCAAGATTTTCCGATTGAACCCGGCGTGGCTTACATGCTTCGGAATCATGTTCATTTACAAGAATGGATTGTTTCTGGGTTTAGAATTACATCAGCCATTCCTCTTGAGTTGAAGACGGGTTTTAATAGTGTAGGTATTCCTTATTCTGAGACTGATCTAATTGCTTCTGAGGTACTCGATGGAATTAATCTAGTTAAGGCAGAGAGACTAACTCCTGAGACAGAAAACGCTGATCTCATCTCTCGTTTTTCTTCTGGTAATTGGGACGTTTTTGTCAAAAGGATTTATTCTGAAGAAAATATTCAAGAATACGGTAATAACTTCGAAATTTTGCCTTCTGAAGGTTACTTTATCAAGGTTAAAGAAGAGGTTGATTGGACTCCCTTAGTGTCCCCAGGAGGAATTGAACCTCCATCTAGGGTTTAGGAAACCCTTGCTCTATCCGTTGAGCTATGAGGACGACTCTTCTAATTTTATCACATTAAAACTATCGGAGACTAATCGCGTAGAGGTTAGGTGGCGTCTCTTTGCCTAGAGAGGTGAGAACCAGGATTCTGTTGCCGGCGGGAAAAGGAAAAGCATATTTATCATCAAAAGGCCCAGTATAAACATCAACCCAATTAGTATTATCAGATTCTAGAATTGTGATTTTGCCTTCCTGTACTAGAAAGAGATGTTTTGATGTAGGAAACCAAGCTAAATTTTTTGATTCATCCTGGTCCATGAGATAAAAGTTTTTGTCTTCTTTAAGATCGTAAACATAGACTTTTCCGGGTTCTAATTTTCTTTGTTCGGGTTGGGTGCTGACCGAAGGTAGAGGTGGAATTAATTTTTCTGGAATTTGGGCGGAGGCAGTGGCTGCATAGAGAATTTTAGTCTCGTCTAAAGAAAACTGAAGATTTTGAGCTGAATCAGTCAGAATTTCTAATAATTTTGGAGGCAGTTTGGTTGATTGGGATTTGAATCTTAATTCTTCTTCTTTTTCCCAATCAGCTTTGATAGCTTGGAGCTGATTGGTGACGTCAATTAAACGGGTAGCGGGATTGAGCTGATTGGCTTCAAGAAGGAAATTTTCCTGCTCACCAAGGGTTTCGAGGTTGGTTAGAATCTGATTAGAATCTGGTGACCATTCTAACTGGGCTTCGGAAAAATCCCGACCAGCGGGAGCACTATCAACAATTTTTCTTGGATCTCTGGGTAGGCCCAGGGGACGATCTCCCAAATCGAGCACCCAGAGGCCATTTTTGTCGATTGAATTTTCAGAAACAGCAAAAACAACTTTTTGGCCGTCAGGCGAAAGAACCGGTTTTTGGGCCCCAGTGAAGGTGAGTGATTGAAGGTTAGGAAAGGTGGGGAAGAGATAGGCGTCAGTTTTAGTGACTAATTCTTTTTTAATAGTTAAGGTTTTTTTCCAAGAAGTATAACCATCTTTTTTGATTTCTACTTCATATTCATCAGGAGAGAGGTTAAGAGTGGTATTGGTGGCTGATTTGAGGCGGCCATCAATGTAAATTTGGGCACCATCTGGAATTGAAGTTGCCGCCAAAATCCCACTTGGTCGTAGAGATCTAGTGGTTAGGTCTGGTTGATAGCCTTGAGCAAGTTTGATAATGAGGAAGGCTAGGGCAATAATTGCTAAGAAAATCGTTGAGAGAACAATTGAACGTCTCTTAATCATCTTAAGAGGAATTTTACCACAAACTTGATTATTGCTCAAATTAAATGGTCGTGTTATTATCAAAAATGGTTTGATATAGTTTCCCGAAGCTATTTTATTCTTGCTTCAATTAATATATCAAAATATAACTAAAGATGACATTAGGTAAGAAAATTGGTATTGATCTCGGAACCGCTAATTGTTTGGTTTGGCTTGAAGGTGAGGGGATTGTTTTACAAGAACCAACCGTGGTTGCGGTTTCGGTTGATGATAATCGGGTCGTGGCGGTCGGTAATGAAGCCAAGCAGATGTTGGGTCGGACTCCAGGTAATATTCGGGCTTCAAAACCAATGCGGGATGGGGTGATTGCCGATTATCAGGTGACTGAAGCAATGCTTCGCTATTTTATCCAAAAAGTAGGTCGACAGTCATTATTTTTTAAGCCCGAAGTAATGATTTGCGTGCCAGCCGGTTGTACTCAAGTAGAAAGGCGAGCCGTTTTGGACGCAACCTTATCAGCTGGGGCTAGAAACGCTTATTTGATTGATGAGCCCTTGGCGGCCGCTATCGGGGCAGAAATCCCCATTGGCGCGCCCTCAGGCAGTATGATTGTTGATATTGGTGGTGGGGCGACCGAGGCGGCCGTGATTTCTCTTGGTGGAGTGGTGGTTCATAAATCAGCCAGGGTGGCTGGGAACAAGATTGATGAGGCAATCGCTTCTTATATGCGGAAAAAGCATAATCTGATTATCGGTGACCAAACCGCCGAAGAAGTTAAAATTACGATAGGTTCGGCCATAGCTTTGGCCAAGACCAAGAAAATGGAAGTTAAGGGACGAGATTCGATTATGGGCCTGCCTAAAGTGATCGAAATTAGCTCAACCGAAGTGACTGAAGCGATTAGGCCGGTTTTGAACCAAATTATTGGGGCAATTAAAGCGGTTTTAGAAGAAACACCACCCGAATTAGCTTCAGATATTATTGATAAGGGGATTGTGATGAGTGGCGGTACCAGTCTACTGCGTCATCTTGATAGGTTGGTTACCCGGGAAGTAAGCGTACCAGCTCATGTCGCTGAAGACCCAATTTTATGTGTGGTTAAGGGAACAGGAATCGCTTTACAGAATATTGAGAAATACAAGAAAAATATTGTTAAAAAGTAAAAGTTCTAGAAATTTTTAAACGAAAAAAAGTAGGCAAAATTAGACAAAAGTATGAAATAGGTTTAGATAATATATAGTTGTAAATTATGGGGTCTGTCTTTGGGATTTATTATAAGATGTTTGCTAGGCGGGGGAGAGCTTATAGTTTAAGGGGTGTTTTTAATCTTGAGAATTGAGGGTTCAGTGAAAAATTGCCGAATATTTGGCTAAAAGTTGTCGAGTAAAAACATTGAACAAAAGAGATAAAAAGGAGAAGATTAATCTAGTTACATTTTATCTTATAGTAACATAGGTTTTTTCAGAGAATTGAAAGTTGATTTTTTAGGTTCTTAATCTTAGTAGTTTTTGTTATAGGTATTAAAAATTGAATTTTTTTTTCATTTTTTGAAAAATTTTTTTCTGATTTTTTTCATTTTTTGAAAAAATTCATTAAAAATCAAAGCTAAATGGTTGAGATATATCCTATAAGTTGAAAATCTCGAGAAAGATGATGTTAAAAAAGGGTCTAAATACAGCTAAAATCGGAAGTTTAAACCTAACTAGCACCTCTGAGAAGAGATTGCTAGAGCATCTAGGCTCAAGTATTTCTCAAGGCAAGAAGGTTTTTGTGACTACGCCCAATCCTGAATTTTTGGTTTTTGCTAAGGAAAATCCTTGGTTTAAAAAGGTTCTTAATGAGGCTGATATTGCCATTCCTGATGGAATTGGTCTTCTTTGGGCGGGAAGATTTCTAGGAAGACCAATTAAAGAACGGATTTCCGGTACGGATTTGATGGCCAAACTTTGTCAGGAAGCAGCCCAGAAAAAATGGTTTGTTTATTTAATTGGTGGTCAACCAGGCGTTGCCGAGAAAGCTTTGTTGGTTTTGAAGAAACGCTATCCAGGCTTAAAAGGCTGGTCTGAGACTGGACCGGAATTAGAGTTGGTGAGAGGCAGATGGACTAGAGATAGTAAGAGAGGAATTGAGGAAATAGTTAAGAAAATCAATTCTCAAAAGCCTGATTTGCTTTTTATTGCTTTTGGAATGGGGAAACAGGAAAAGTTTATTGCTGATAACTGGCCTCAATTGAAAATTAAATTGGCAATGGGAGTAGGTGGTGCTTTTGATTATCTTTCCGGCGAAATTCCTCGAGCACCAGGGTGGATGAGGAATTTAGGTTTGGAATGGTTGTTTCGTTTACTTCGTCAGCCCTGGAGAGGGAAAAGACAATTAAGATTGGTTAAATTTGTCTGGCTAATTTTTAAGGAAAGGCTTTCTAAGACTTTATAAAAAGGTTAAGAGTAGTTATTCTCCTTTACCCTGCATTCCTAAAAGCCAAAGAACCGCTTCTTTACGGTATCTTCGGTCACCCCGGGAATTAATGCGGATTGCGGGTAGTTTTCCCCGTTTACCCCATCTTTTAATGGTTAGAGGAGAAACCCGGAGAATTTCGGCTACTTCGCGGACGGTGAGTAAGTCAGGCAGATCATCTAATTTTAGGGATTTTTTCTTGGCGTCTAACATGACTGGTTGTCTCTGTGATTAAATGTAACACAGTATAACAAGTCTGTCAACCCTATTTTTGAGGCTAAAATTGAAAATTTAGATGAAGTTTGAGATTCTAGTTTATATTTTGAATCACTTCAGTTCAACGCTAGCGCCAGCTTCTTCCAATCTCTTTTTAGCCTTTTCGGCGTCTTCTTTGTTAGCTCCAGAGATAACTTCTTTGGGCGCTGATTCAACCAGTTCTTTAGCTTCTTTTAAGCCTAAAGATTGGTTAATTTCTCGGACGGCCTTGATGACACCAATTTTATTATCACCGGCCACAGCCAGGATAACATTAAAAGTGGTTTGACCAATTGGTTTTTCTTCTTGAGCTTCTTCGCCTCCGGCTGGAGCAGTCGCTGGAGCGGCAAAGGCGGGAGCCGCGGTAACGCCAAATTTATCTTCTAGGCTCTTGACGAGATCAGCTAACTCAATCACTGAAAGTTTTTCAATTTCTTCAATGATTTTATTGAGTTTCGGTGAAGCTTGAATTGTCTTTTCTTTTTTGGGCTCTTTAATTGCTTTCTCTTCAGTTTTCTCTTCTTTTTGCTTCTCTTCTGGTTTATCGGTCATTTTCTTCACCCCCCTTCGCTTTAAGAATAAAAACTAATTTTTTAAGATTCCAACTTAAAGCCTGGTTTAAGCCATAGAGAGGCGATTGAAGAACACCGACGAACTTGGCTTTTAGCTCTTCTTTTGAGGGTAAACTGGCTAACTGTTTGATTTTTTCAACTGGGATAATAACTTGGTCAAGTAAACCGAATTTGATTTTGGGGAGATTATTAGCTTTGGTAAAATCGACTAGGGTTTTAAGAGGGCTGATTTGGTCCTCATAAGCCCAAAGAACGACAGTAGGGCCTTGGAGAACGTCAGGTTCAATTTTAATCTGACTTTCTTCTGCGGCTCGGCCTAAAAGGGTGTTTTTAATAACCTCGAATTCGCCCCCGTTTTTTTTGATGTTTCGTCTTAATTCAGCCATTTGGGAGACTTTAAGACCATGATAATCAGCCAAAACCACGGCTTTGGCCTGTTTAAGCTTTTCGGTTAGATTTTGAACTGTATAGACTTTATCTTGTTTAACCATAAAAAAATCCTCGCGCCAACCGAGGACAATCAATTTTTTTTCTGCCTCGGTAGGACTTCTTCCGCTTAAGCGAATGCCGACTATCTTTGGCTGAGATTATTTTAACTGTTTCTTGCTTAGCTGTCAAGAGAAAAAATAAAATTAGGTTTAAATGAAAGCTAGATTGAAGTTAAATCAACTTTGATGCCTGGGCCCATGGTGCTGGTGATAATGGCTTTGTTGATTTTGCTAATCCCAACCGTTTCTATCAGAACCTTGAAATTAGCCTCTAGTTCTTGAGGTTTGTTGTTTACCTGGCCAATAACCAGGTGGATTAAAGGTGCTTTAACTTCGGTTTTGAATTGAGTTTTGCCCGCCATTTTTTTAGCCGTTTCTTCGGGCTTATCAGTGATCGTGCCGGCCTTGGGATTAGGCATTAGGCCTTTTGGACCTAGGATTTTGGCATATTTCGTTAATTTAGGCATCATCGCTGGGGTAGCGAGAAGGAGATCAAAATCAAGTTTTCCTTGTTCAATCTTTTTTAGAAGGGCTTCGTTGGCAATGGCGATTTTGGTTTGCTTGCCAGTAGGATAGGGGAATTTGATTCCCCCTTTTAAACCGGTTTCTTTAACAACCAAATGAACTTCAATTGAACCATTGAATTTGGAAATCGAAGTTTCTTGAGCTAGTTTGATTGCTTCTGGTAGGGAATAGAGACGTTTGCGGTCAACCTTTTTTCTAGCCTCCTGATATTTTTTGCCTCTGACTTTTGTTTTAGAAGTGACTTTTTTCTTAACCGCTTTTTTTGATTTTGTTTTGGTTTCCTTGGTTAATTGTTTTTCTTTTTCTTTTAATCTCTCAGCTTCAGCCAGAGCTTCAGCTCCCATATCGGTGATTCGGCCGTGTTCCTTACCGGTTCTAACGAGTTTTCGCTTTTTTTCGGTAGGCTTTTTTTTAGCTTCCGAGTCGTCAATGATAGTAATTCTTTTTTTGCCCATGGAAATTATTCTTTAATTTTAATACCCATACTTTTAGCTGTACCTTGAATAATCCTTTTGGCGGCTTCCAAATTTTCGGTATTTAAGTCAGCCATTTTTTCTTTAGCAATCTTGGTTATTTGAGCGTCAGTTAGCAATCCTACTTGTTTTTTGCCAGTTTCACCTGAACCCTTTTCCAACTTGATTTCCTTTTTGATTAATTCTGAGACAGGTGGGAGTTTAGTGACGAAAGAAAAGGTGTTGTCTTCATAAACGGTGATCACGACCGGAATGATTTGACCTTTTTTAGCTTCAGTTTGAGCGTTGTAGGTTTTAATAAAATCCATAATTGGCAGTCCGTGCTGGCCAAGGGCTGGACCAACTGGTGGAGCTGGAGTGGCTTCACCCGCAGGCAGATTAAGTTTAATAATGGTTTTGACTTTTTTAGGCATTTTAGATTTTACTAACTTGTAAGAAGTCTAATTCTACTGGTGTTTCTCGGCCAAAGATAGAAACAAGAACTTTAACTTTACCTTTAGCTTCATCAATTTCTTCAACCGAACCTAAGAAATCAGCAAAAGGACCATCAATGATTCTTACCGCTTCACCAACACTAAATTTAGTTTTAAATTTAGGTGCTTCCATCTTCATAAACTTCTGAATAGCTTCCACTTCCTTGTTGCTAATTGAGGTTGGCTGATTACCAACACCAACAAAGCCAGTAATACCGTTAGTGGTTCTGACTGTTAGCCAGGATTGATCCGTTAAAACCATTTTGATCAGTAGATAGCCAGGGAAAATCTTTTCTTTGACTTTCTTTTTCTGGCCAGAACGAATTTCAATTTTCTCTTGAGTCGGTACTAGAAGTTCTAGGACTTTGTCTTCCAAACCCATTGACTCAACTCGTTGTTTAAGTTGCTGGGCAACTTTATGTTCGTGACCTGAATAGGTGTGAACTACAAACCAGCGAGCTTTTTTACTGTCAGCCTTGCTGATAATAATATGCTCCGGGCTTGATTTTTTAATCTTCTTTTTTATTTTTTTTGGTTTAGTTCTCTTGATTTTAGTTGGCATCTTTGCTTTTTATTTTCTAATCGCTAAGCCAGCTAGGTTAGTAAAAAGCAGGTCAAAAGCGCCTAGGAAAAGAGCAGCGACCACGGTGGCGGCAATGACAATTAAACTTAACCTAATAGTTTGTTCTTTTGAAGGCCAGGAAACTTTGCTTAATTCTGTCCTGACTTCTTTCAAAAAAACAAAAGGCTTAGCCTTTTTAGCGAATGGCAATTCCATAGTCTTTGAATTTTATCATAGATAAAGGTTTTTTTCAAAAGAGGAGCCCTGTAGGGAATTAGTTGGTTGGATCCCACAGGGCTTCCTTAGTACGTATTTCTCAGCTTTCAGGCTCTCGGTGGGAGACGGCGGCACTCATTGCCACTGTTCCTGCCAACATTGATAGATAGGCAGCGATGCCGGCCTCGTGGGGGAGAGAAACATGGTTTCCCGCCATCAGTAAACACACAGCCGTACCTCCCAAGAGCATGAGAAGTCCGAGAACGAACAAAGATCTCCTTTTCATCTCTCCTCCTCTTGCCAGATTGAATTTTTAAAAGTGAATCGCTAATGATTCACTCTACTATCCCATAGTTTATCAAATTAGGGAAGAATGTCAATTTTTTAGGTTGGGGTTTATTTTGAAGTGTTTATTTTTCTATTCTTCTTCGCTATTCTCTTCTTCAATTGGTTCTTCTTCTTTTTTAGGTTTCTTTTTCTTTTTTTCTTTTGGTTTTCGGGCGTAACCAATAAAGGAAATAATGGCCCCAGCTAGAGCTAGGAGAATAAGGAGAGCGATTAAGGCTTGGCCAGTTGAAAAAAGGCCTAGAACTTTACCTGATCCTTCTTCTGCTTCTGGACTAGGCGATTCTTCGGGAGAGGGTTCGGGAGTCGCTTCTTCATTAATAACCTCTTCGGTTGAGGGACTGGGACTAGTTTCTGATTCAGGTGAGGGTTCGGCTGATTCTTCTGGTGAAGGTTCGGGTGATGGTTCGAGGTGATATTCTACTTCAAGTTTGGCAGCTTGATCACCTGATTCTTTTGATTTAAAAGTAAAAGCATATTCGGTTTCCGGTGTACTGTAGAGGAAACCATAGGGGTAGATAAAGAGCCCTTTATTCTCAATCGTGCCTTCAAACCACTGTTTGGTGAGATTGGTGATAGAAATTTCTTTCCAACCAGCACTGGTTAGAGAAACTTCTGCTTCAATTGCTTGGGTTTGGTTAATAGTTGGTTTGGCGTTCCAAGTTAAAGTGTTTTCCTCCCAATTACCAGTGACTGGGCCAACATTAACTTTAGCAGTTTCGGCGTAGTGAAGTTCATAAACATATAACTTAAGAATACCTTGATCAATAATTGCTCCTTCGGGGAAATCAAGGTCTTCAAATTGGAGATAACCAAGGCGGGTGGTGAATTTATTACTGATGACGACACTGCCGGTGGTGCCTCGGTTTTGGTCAGGATAAGCCTGGTTAGCGTAAGTATCTTTGGTAAGATTAAAAGTTTTGGTTTCGGCCAGAACAGTTTTAGGCAGAACAAGAAGAAGAATTAAGGCGGGCAGAAGAGGAATGAGTGATTGAACCCGCTTCATTGAATCAAATTGTATAGCATTAAATCAATTTTGTCAAAGAAAAAAATAGTTTATTTTAATTTAGAAGATTCTTTGTGCTCAGTTTTTTTTCGACATTTTCGGCAATATTTCTTTAAAACCAATTTATCGGGCGTATTTGTTTTTGATTTACTGGTGATATAATTTTGGGATTTGCAAGCAGTACAGATTAAAACAATTGGTTGTCTTGGTCCTTTTTTTGCCATGATGAAGGGATTTTAACATAAAATTTACTTTTTCTCAAAGACAATTTATGGTAAAATTAAGAACAAGCCAGGGTACCGAAGTAGTCAAACGGGGCGGTCTGTAAAACCGCTGGCGCAAGCCTTCGGGGGTGCAAGTCCCTCCCCTGGCACTGAAATGAGACCTGCCTTTTATGATTCATCAGTTTATAGAGAGAAACAGAGTTCTTTAACAAAAAAGAATTGGCAAAAGGGTGCTTATAATCATTTAAAGGAAGAGGTGGAGCGAACTTGTGCGAGGAGGAGGTGTGAAGAAACTTTTCTAGTTGTAGCTTCTGACCCAAAAAAGTATTGTAGTCAGTCTTGTGCAGCCAAAGTAAATAATTTGAAAAGGAGTCCGGAATCGCCTGTATCTAAAGTACGACTAGAAAAGCTTTATAAAAATGGCCTTTCTGCAAATGAAATTGCTGAAAAATTAGGCATTTCGCTCTATAAAGTTAATTATTGGTTGAAAAATTTTCAGATACCCAAGCGTTCAGTTAGTGAAGCTATTTATCTCAAATATAATCCAAATGGAGATCCTTTTGAAATAAAGGAAAAACTTTCACCAGAAGAAAGACAACTTTTAGGGATGGGTCTTGGTATTTATTGGGGAGAAGGTAATAAGTAAGTAAACATAGGGTGTCTGTGAGTAACTCAGACCCAAAAGTTATTGAAAAATTTATTGAGTTCTTGATAAAAATTTGTCAAATTAATACTAATAAACTAAGATTTAATCTTATAATTTTCAACGATGTTGACCCAGAGAGAGCTTTGGAATATTGGTCTAAAAAGCTAAAAGTTTCTAATGAGAAATTTGGTAAAATAACGGTGATACCTCCTCAGGGTAAGGGGTCATACAAGAAAAAATCAAAATACGGGGTTTGCAGCGTTGCTTTTGGAAATATAAAATTGAAGAAATGGATTATGTCCCAGCTGGGATAGCTTAGTGGAAAAGCAGCTGCTCGGTAAGCAGCCGACGCGGGTTCGATTCCCGCTCTCAGCTCCAAATGGCCAAGATTGACAGAAATAAAAGAAGAAGCCAAATCAAGATTAAACAAAGAAGAAAAAAGAAATTAGCTAAGTGGCGTCAGCTTTATTCAAAAGCCAATAGTCAGGATAAGAAAGAAGAAATCTTGATAAAGGTTAGAAAAGTAGCGCCTTTGCTTACTAAAGAAGAATTTTTAGCTTCAATTAAAGAATAAGCTTTTCAAATATTAATTAAATATTAATTCGATAAGGTTTGCGGATAATTAAACCTGAAGTAAGCTTGGAATCAATCACGAGACGAGCATTGGTGATATTAGTGTGGTAGCGGCAAGTTCCATGAGAGCAGGTCCCGAAAAGCAGTTCTCTTTGTTCACTGCCAGTTTCTGGGGTGGCCGTTCCCATGGCGCCTTGGGGAATACCATTGGCTTCGTAGGTAAGGGTATAAGTAACCGTGGTGATACCACTAAAACCAGAAAAATTAATTAGGAGACCTAATCTATCGGGTCGGAAGCGAACGGTTGAGTAGATGCCTCGAGTATAGGTTCTAGCAACGGGCGTGCCCGTGGCACTGCCTCTGGGAGGACGAGTTTTAGCGGCTTTAACGCCTGAGACCAAAACTAAGAGAGCGAAACTGGTCAGGACAAAGGCTGTTAAAAATTTCTTCATTAATTGGAGAATAGCGAGTTATTGGTTGGCTGTCAAGTTTATTATTAATATTTTAATTTCTTGTTGAGTTAAGAAAAATCATATGATAGAGTTATTTTTAATGGAACGAAAAAAATTATTAATCACTAGTCTTATTCTTATCGGTGTTTTAGTTGGAGGCGTGGTTCTTTTTAAAATAAAAGGTAGTCGCTCGCTAGTTGGCCCGATTGTTAAGGAGAGCGAGAGCGCTGAAGAAGTGACCTGGGAAGACCCGGCTGGTTTCAGTTTTCTTTATCCTAAAGAGATTAAAATTGATCCTCATGAAGAGGATGAAGAAAGTTACGCTCATCTTGAATTAACTTCGCCTGACCATTCAGGTAAAATTTTAGTTTGGGTAAAAGAAACTGATTATACAGATATAGAAGATTGGTTGGCCGATGAGATAGGGGAGGAGGAACAAGTTTTTGATACTAAGTTAGATACTGAACCAGCAAAAAAGATCGCTTTTTCTGATCCAGAAAAATTAGTGGTGGCGGCGATTGATATTGATTCGCTAGTGTTAGTTGAGATGTATCCTGACGAAGAAAATTATTGGCAAGAGGTTTACAACAATATTCTTGATACCTTTACTTTTATTCCTCTTGAAGGTGAAGAAACAGAATCGGGTTGGCAAGGAGCTGGCGGTGCGGGCGGTATTATTGAAGAAGCTGAAGAAGTGATTGAGTAACTACCTTTTTTCTCCTTTTTAATCATCATCTGACTTGACTTTTTTGATGTCTTAAGATATAATAAGCAACATAAATTAACGTTTTGACACCTCTGCGAAAGCAGAGGCTTTTTATATAAAAAATGTTAAAAGAAACGCTTATTAGTGCTGTTGCTTTAGTTTCCACCGCTTTATTGCCGGTTTCTCAGGCGGCGGGTCCGCTATTGTCGCCAGTACCTGATTATCTTTTGGTTTTTAATCAGAGTGATGAAGTTTTGGCTGAAGAAACCTTGGATTTAACGATTCGTGAACCGAATCCAAACGCTAATCAGGGCTATACTGACAATATTTTATTGGCTTTGCATTATTTAAAAGGTGATATTAAAAATCCCAAAATTAATTGGGATTGGGCGCGTCAGCCGTTTGAAGTCAGTTTTGTGCTTCAATCGGGTGAGGTTTTTGCTTTCCATGAGAATGTTTTAACTGAATACCAGAATCCTCAGGTGACGATGAACTCTCGTTTCTTTGTTGATGAGGGCTACAAAAGTGTTTGGGGATTGGGTGGGAATGGTGTTTGTCACTTAGCTTCTTTGATTAACTGGGTAGCCATTGAAGCGGATTTAGAAGTAGTCGCTAAAGCTAGTCACGATTTTGCCTTAATTCCTGGTGTGGCTCGGGAATACGGGACTTCGATTCGTTCTCAAAGTCCTAACCAGAATTTATATATTACTAATAGTCTGGATTATCCGGTTATATTCAGATTTGTGGCTGATAATCAAAAGGTGGTTTTAAGGATTAGTCAATTAAATAAATAATTAACTAAAGGAGTTTATTTTTAAAGATTGCTTCCGCTATTTTCTCGGCAAATAATTCACCGCCTGGGCCTGAAGGATGAAGATGATCACCTTCATTAATGTAGATTGCTTGGCCATTTTCATTTTCATTAAGGCTAGGATGATAGGCATCAGCTAAGGGGTAGTTTTGGGAATTGGCAAAGTTGATGAGGTTATTGAGATACTTCTTTATAGTTTGAGCCTTTTCTTTCTTTTGATCAGGGGGTAAGTTGATACCATCAATTCCATTACAAAGAGTGTTTTCGTTTGGGGCAATGGTGGCGGCCAGGACAATTTTCGTTTGGCTTTGGTTTTTGATGGTTTGAATAATGCCGCCTAGGGCTAGCCATTGGCGATCTAGACCGGTTTGATTGTTGTCCCAGTGATTATAGGCAAAAGATTCAATCACAATAATGTTTGGGTTTTGGGATAAGAGAGCCGGAAATTCTCTGCCTAGATAAGTATATTTTTTGGTTAGTCTGGTCAGACCATATTCGATGTTACTGGCGCCGACGCCATAATTAAGGAGTTTGAATTGAGCTTGGGGATAATATTTTTTTAAAGCCGCTTCTAGTTGGGGTAAATCTGGTTGCATGACATCAATCATTGAATCTCCAAGCAGGGCAATGGTGTAAGTACCGGTGGTTTGAGAAGATTCAGTTTTTTCTTCTTTTTCTTCATCTTTGGTTGTTTCAGTTCCAAGTACTTTTGGTTGAGGATTTTGGGCAAGGAGAACAGCAAACTTGGTTTTATTTTTGTTGGTTGGATTTTGGTTAGTTAGTTGGTTTTGGGAGTGATAAGCAATGGCTGGAGTTAATGTTTCTTTGAGAGAGATGACTTTTGGGGAAGAGAGATGGTTAGCAATTACTAGTGGTGAAATGAAAACAAGGGTAAGAAAACTTAATTTGCTTATTTGGGCAAGGAAGGGCTTCATTTTTCTGGAGCCGCCTCTCGGATTCGAACCGAGGACCGATCGCTTACAAAGCGAGTGCTCTACCAGCTGAGCTAAGGCGGCATTTGTATTTTTGATTTTAACAAAAAAAGAGAGAGAAATCTAATCTTTGGAAGGAATAAATTTGAGTATGTAAGTCCCACCGAAGAGGGGGAGTGCAGAGCTTTTTTCCTGAATGATTTTCAAGTGGGTGTTCGCCTCTAAACCCCACGAGGTTTAGAGAGCTAAACTCCCTTAGAAACGTTGAGGAAAAGTGCTTACATTCCTGATCCTTTTCCGGCAGGACAAATTAAAGGTAACATTTTTTATTTTCATAGTCAAGAGGCTAAACTATATCGTAATAGGTCAGTTTTTTTACACGAGCGGGGCGTTTGGGAGAAGAAGAGACAGGATAAGGTTAATGATAGGCGAGATAATGGCAATAATAGGTGAAGTGCCGAAAAAAGGAAAGATAAGAAGAATGAGAATGAAGAAACCATATCGGTTAAGAACAGCGTCTATTTTGTAAGCATTTTCTTTGGGTAAAAGACCAACTAGGATTTTACCACCATCTAGAGGATGGATGGGAATCATATTAAAGATGGCGAGAATAACACTTAAGGTGATAAAAGGCAGGAGAATGGTTTGGATAAGGAGGGCAGAATTAAGAAAAAGATAGGAAAGGCGAATAATTAAGGAAAGAATCAGAGCCAGAGCTAAATCAGCGGCTGGTCCGGCAAAAGAGATAATAGCGGCGTCTCGGCGAGGGTTGCGGAGATTAAAGGGATCAATCGGAACTGGTTTGCCCCAGCCAAAACGAAAGACAAGGAGCATTAGAGTACCAATCGGATCAAGATGGGCGATGGGGTTGAGGGTGACTCTACCGGCTAGTCTGGCAGTAGGATCACCTAAATGATCAGCTGTCCAGGCATGAGCAAATTCATGAACCGTGACCGCTACCAGAAGAGCGGCGGCCCAGATAGCAAAAGATAAAGGATTGGTAAAAAGATATTGTAACATTATGCCTGTTCTGTTATTATACTACATCATATGGCATTTAAATGTGACCGGTGCGGTAAAGGGATTGTGATTACTTCTCAACAGCGACACAAAAAAGGTGTGGCTGGTGGTCGTTGGAAGTATCGAGCCCCAAAAAGTAAAAAAGTTTTAAAACCCAATCTTCAAACTTACAGAGGGAAGTTAAATGGTGAGATGGGGAAATGGAAACTTTGCACTCAGTGTTTAAGAACGATTAAGAAAAAACAAAGAGAAGCAAAAGAGAAAAAAGAGATTAAGAAAGAAAAACCTGCTCCTGAAAAATCTTCTGTTTCCAAAATCAATTAGGATATTAAAATAATAATTTCCGAAGACTTAATAAATTGCTAGGTTTCTGAAAGTAGGCTAAATATCTTAAGGAAGTGCTGAGATGTTTTTTCTTAAGGATATCAAAGACAATATTAAAGATTTCAGAGGTTTTAATTCTTTTTCTTTTTAAGGAGAGAATCTCTGTTTCTACGTCCTTAGTAATTTCTTCTGCTAAGTTGCCAGTTTCGCCTCGATCACTACCTTTTTCCTGAATAGCCGCATGGTAGATGCTTGAATATAGTTTGGCTCGATCATACCTTTGTCTTCTACCTGATTTTTTTATAACAATGAGATAAGAAAGATCAATATTTTCGTAAGTAGTAAATAATTTTTTACAATTTGAACATTTTCGCCTACGCCAAATTTGAGTATTTCCCTTTGTTGGGCGAGAATTAGTAACAAAAACTTGAGAACTTCGACAAAATGGACAATTCATAGCAATATATTGATATTATTTATTTAAAATTTTACCTGACTATTTCCTAAAAATCAACTGTTAATTCGGGCTGAATAGCCATTTTCCTGATATATCTGGTTATATCAATATATGGTCTTAGTTGTTATGGTTAGATTGGATGAAGATAAAGAAAACAATCTTTCCCTCCGAATCACTGATCAATAAAACTTCAATTAAAGTCGCCGAAACAATTTTTAGATTAAATCAAAAGTCAATCACCATGGGCTCGCTTGTTCGGTACTCTTATTATCCGACTAAACTGGCGCAACAAGATCCTCATCTAGAATTTACCATCGATGAGATGGGCATTTTTGAAGAGCTAGTGAAGAATAACCTTTATGATGGCTATGATATTGGCCTTTCTTCTCAGGTAAAGTTTGGTAGTACTTTGGGTCATATTCTGATGATGGATTTGGAGTGTGAACCAACCCCTGAGAATTTGGCTAAAGTCAAGAAAAGACTTTCCTTACTATTCCCAGAAGAAAAAGATATTATTTGGGTAGTAATTGATTCCGGTCATTCTTTTCAAGCCTACAGCCTCAATAAATTCTTGTATGGTGGGATGGATAATAAAATCACCAAGCTGGAATTATTTGATCCAACCAATAATAGTTTAAATAGTTTTGTTTCACCTTCTTTTTTCCAGGAAGGTGAAGATAAAAATTCTAAACTACTTATCCGCTACGCAGAAAGATGTCATTCAGTGATGGATCATGATGAAGAAGGCAAAAGGGATAAGCTTCTTGATGGTTGGTGGTTTACCCACGGTGCTTCCAGAGGTGAAATGTGTTTAAGACTCACTCAGAATAGACCGGATAAATTAAAAATCCCAGAAGTAGTCTCAATCATTAACTTACGATCTTTGCTTCAGGATAGCCCTCTTTGAACTGTTTGTAGGTGACTGCTTTTTTGCTTTCTAGTTGGACTTGGTCAAGAATGAGTCTATTATTTTCTAAGTGAGCTTTAAGAATTTTTAGTCTTTTCTTTTCTTCTTTGATTGTGACTTCTGTCCAAGTCTCTGGCCAAGGATAAAAGGCTCTTATTTTTCTTTCTATTTTAGCTGGTTCTTCTTGCCAGTTTATTTTGCCGTCTTCTCGGGTGAATTTTTTGGTAGGGGTGGCTTGAGAATCATCTTGTTCTCTTAATTCTATTTTGCCTTCTAGATAAGAAAGAAGGATAGTGGTCAGAACTTTGGCTCCAGCCAGAAAAAGACGTTTGAGTAAGGATTCGGCCGTATCATTGGGTCTAATTTCTTCTTTGAATTGAGAAAGGATCGGTCCGTGATCAATTTTTTCGTCCATCTTGAAAATGGTGACACCGGTTTCTTGTTCGCCATTAAGAATGGCGGTAGGCACAGGGGTTGGGCCACGGTACTTAGGGAGTAAAGAGGGATGAATGTTGAGAATGCCGTGTTTTGGTTTTTCCAAGACTTCTTTTTTAAGAATTTGGCCATAAGAAGCCAAGATACCAACATCGGGTTTTTCTTCTAGAGATTTGACGATTTGCCAGCGCTGATCTTTTTTAAGAAGATCTAAAACAATTTGAGAATATTGGTCTGAACCAAAGAAAATAACTTTAGGTTTCATTCGATTTCAACTTCCACAAAGACTTCGTTGTCTTCTTCGTCTTTTTCGATTTTAAAGATTTTTCCTTTTTGTTTAAGAATGTGGTCAGTAAAAAGAATCCCGTTAAGATGGTCGAGTTCGTGCTGAACAAAAGTGGATTCTTTTTCTGCAAACTTTTCTTGATGATTTTTTCTTTCTAAATCTTGCCATTTTAATTTGATCGCATAAGGGCGGTCAACAAAACCATAAAAGCCAGGGATAGAGAGACAACCTTCAAACAGCAGCTTTTCTTTTTCTAAAACTTGGGAGAGTTTTTTCTTAGATTGCCAAGTAATTTTGGGGTTAATAAAGGGAGTAAATTTATTACCTCTTTTAATGACAAAGACCCTGACTGGCTTATTTATTTGGATAGCAGAAAGGCCGACACCTTTAGGTTCTTCGGCGGCTTTAGCGGTCTCAATTAAATTCTTAACCAGTTGTTTTATTTTTTTGTCAATTTTTTTAACTGGTTTTGATTTTTGACGAAGTTTGGAATTAGGGACCGTAATAATTTTTTTAATCGCCATAAGGAAATTTTAGCAGATTTAAGGCTTAGAAGCTACTTTTCTTCGTGTCTCTTGACTGTAAAAGTTTGGAATTCGACTTCTTCTTTGGGACCAATCCCTGCTTTCATTTTGCAAATTTCAATTTGGTGCTCTACGGTTTTAACATTAGGGAGAGCCGGTAAAAGCAATCCCCGGCGGCCATCTTTAGTGGCCACAATCAGACCATGTTTTTGGGGGTTGAGTTGTTTTTTGTTGGCTCTTTTTGGTTCTGAAAGAACATCAACAGAATAGATTAAAGATGGGAGTTCTTCTTTGGTGATTGGTGGGAATCTGGGGTCCTGAGTGGCTGAAGAGATGGCATTGGTTATAATTTCTAGGGCAAGGTTGGGTTTAGTCGGTAAGAAGGTACCAATACAGCCTCTAAGGGAGCCGTCTTTTTTATGGATAGAGACAAAAACCCCAGCTCTTTTCTTGAGCAATTCAGAAGGCAATTTTTCTGGTAAAGGAGGAATTTGGTTGGTTTTAAGATAGGTTTCAATTGTTTGTTTGGCAAGTTTAATGACTGGATCCATAATTAATTTATTCTAGCATTTATCTAGAGAAAAATTAAGAAAAAATTAGTTTGACTGTTTGACTGATTGAGTTTTGGTAAGAAAAATAATAGAATTTAAGAGTAAAAGGAGTTAAAGATGGAGAGAGTTGAAAGAAAGGGCAGCCCTTCTGCCTTAGATGAGGTTAGAGAACTGATTGGTAGGACTGGAGTTAATTCAAAATCTATTCCTTTTGAAATAGTGGGGATTGAGAAAAGAGAGGGTAGAAGAGAAAGAGTAAAAATCAAACCTCTTTTAAATCCCATCTCTATAGTTAGGAAACGGATGGATCCTTTACTACCAGAAACGATTTTGCGGCGAATAGAACAGGGTGAGTGGATTTTAGAACCAAAAGATTCTTAAGTTTAAGTTATTTTTTTATTTTAAAATTAGCCACAAGATAACCCACACCAAAAGGGGCTTCATAAGAGAGAATTTCTGATTGCCATTTGACCTTGGCACCTTCTAGGGCACCTAATAGTTGACAAAAGCTTCTTAAGCCACATTCACCGGCTTCGTCAATGAGCTTGGGATCTATGTTTAAAAGACTACCAATATCTTTTCTTTTAAGGAGATTAATGAATTCCTTATCAAATTTTGGACCAGAGGGATGGAGGCCGTAAGGACCATCTTCTTTCAGTCGGTGGCTCATATCCCCAGAAGCAACCCAAGCTAGTTTCTTAATGTAATTGAGGTTTTTGATTAATTCTTTGCCTCTATTAAAGTGAACTTCAGGTGATTCAAGGTCAGTTAAATGAGCCTTAACTTCAATTCCATGAAGATTTTTGGCTAGATAATGAAGAGGAACATTAAAACCCCAATCAGGATGGGGTGAGGTAATGATCAGACAATCTGGTTTGATCTTAGCTAGTTGTTTGCCTAGTTTTTCTAGAGAGGTAATCGTTTTTTTAACTTCTTGCCTATCTTTTTCTGAACCAACTGAAGGCAGGATAAGAGGTGGGTGAGGCGAGAGACAAGCAAAGACTAACATTGATTTGATTATAGCAAAGATTTAAAAGTCAGTTTTTCTAAGAACATTTGTTATAATAAAAATATGGCTTGGAGAGTGGTTTATTTTGAGAGTCCTCGGGGTGAGAGATTTGTTAAGAAGTTTATTGATGGGCTGGCTCCTGTCGTCAAAGCTAAATATATTGGGATGATTGATTTTCTTGAAGAATATGGGCCATTTTTAAGTGGAAAATATACTAAAAAGTTAAGAAAAGATTTATACGAACTAAGGATAACTGGTAAAGAACAAATTAGGGTTTTATATACGGTGCGAGAAAGAAATATTATTCTTCTTCATGCTTTTAAAAAGAAAACTCAAAGAACCCCACTTAAAGAAATCAAGACAGCTCTTTTGCGTCTTGACAAGTTATAACATATATGATATATTGAACCCATGAGTGAAACAAAAAGACGTAGAAAAGAAAAGTTAATGACCTGGAGAGAACATCGGAAACAATTGATGAAAGACCCCAAGGTTCGTCAGGTTTATCTGGAGCTTCAACCAGAGTTTGCTATTATTAGAAAAATTATTGATTCAAGAGTAAAAGAAGGGGTAACTCAAAAAGAGTTAGCAAGAAGAATGAAGACTAAACAATCAGCCATTTCTCGGTTAGAATCTGGAAAGGCTAATCCTTCTTTAAATTTTCTTCAGCGGTTAGCTGGAGCTTTAAATACGCGTCTCGAAATTCGCTTCTTGCCAAAGTAGCTTCAAAAAGCCAATTTTTTTCAATATAATAAAATAGAATGGCATGGAAAACGAAGAATTAAATTCTGAAATGGAAGCATTAGAACCGCAAATAGAAATTCTAGCGGCTCGGATTAAAGAAAAAGTTAATGAGGTAATTGAGTTAGTTGAAATGGATTTTATTGGCGTTAGAGAGAGATATGGACTTGAACAAATACTCAATGATCCTTATGAGTGGGAAAAACTGAGTGCTGAGGCTCGAGAAGTGATTATTGTTGGTGTTAGGGCTTACTTAGGTGTGGATTTAATTAATCTTCCTAGGGAACAAATTACTAGAAAGTATCATGAGGAAGGAGTCAAAGGTGAGCGGAGCGAAGGCGGAGCAGAGGTAACGGTAATGAGAACAAACAATCCTCAAATAACAGTTCATGTTTTGGAATATGCTAATCCTGAGCTGGGCACAAGATATGATTTGGTAAGAGAGTCTTAAGACTAGATTTCTTCTAGTAATAACTGTTTTTTGTTGATAGGATTGAAGCATGGTCAAAAGACCTCGGTCTAAAACCCCTCTTATTTTTATTATTTTTCTTTTTCTTTCCTTTTTTGGTTTTTTCTCTTGGCAATATTTTTCTTCTCCAAAACTTTTTCTTGTTAGTGAAGTGATTGATGGCGATACGATTAGGCTTAATGATGGTCGAAGAGTAAGATACATTGGTTTGGATGCGCCTGAAGAAGAGAAATGCTTTGCTGAAGAAGCAAAGAAAATAAATGAGGAATTGGTTTTAGGAAAAGAGGTTAGATTGGAAAGGGATGTTAATGAAATGGACAGATTTGGTCGTTACCTGGCTTATATTTATGTTCAAGAGGAAGAAAAGGAAGTTTTTGTTAATCAGTTTTTATTAGAAGAAGGAGCCGGAGAGTTTTTCTTAGATACCGTTAATTTAAAACATCAAGAAGTTTTGGCTCAGGCAGCCGAGAAGGCTCATGATGAAAAGAAAGGACTTTGGCAGGTTTGTGCTCTTGATAAGAATGGCTGTCAGATAAAGGGTAATGTGGATAGATTAGATAAACGTTGGTATCATTTGCCTAGTTTTAGGCATTACGAAGCCACTGAAGTTAATTTGAAACATGGAGACAGATGGTTTTGTTCTGAGGGAGAGGCTTTAGAGGCTGGGTTTGAGAGGGCAAGAGAATAAAATTAAACTTTCCCTATTAGTTTTACCTAGACAAATAAGGAAAAATATGCTATTTTCAAGGCAAAGATGAGATTTAAAAAAATCTTAGTCGTTGGTATAGGAAAAGGAAGTCTTACAAAAGAAACTTGGGGGAAAATTGACCGCTTAACCGAAAAGAAAGTTTTACTTCCAGCAGACAGTAAGGATATTCAAAAACATCTTTCAACAACAGATTGTTTACTCGTTAGTCTCGGTATTACTGTCGATAAGAAAATAATTGACCATGCACCGAAACTAAAATACATTGGTGCTCTTTCGACAGGTTACGGCAGGATAGATGACGCTTACACAGCCAAAAAGAGAATTGTTGTTTGTAATATTCCAGGATACAGCACAGAAGCGGTGACGGAGTTTGCTTTTGCCGCCATTTTGGAACATTTAAGAGAAGTTGAAAGGGGTAAAAATCAGGCGAGAAAAGGTGATTATTCTGAGGCAACTTTCTTTGGAGTTTCAGAAATAAAAGGTAAAAAATTTGGCGTTATTGGTTTGGGGCAAATTGGAGGAAGAATTGCCGAGATTGCTCATGATGGTTTTGGGGCAGATGTAAGATATTGGTCGAGAATAAGAAAGAAGAAATATGAAAGAAAAGGAATAAAATACCAAGAAGTAGAATCTCTAATCAAAGAATGTGATTTTCTTTCTCTCAATCTTGCCTACAATAAAGACACTGAAAATTTTTTGAATAGCAAAAGAATTGGGCTGATTAAATCTGGAGCTGTGGTGATTAATCTGGCACCGATGGAGCTTTTAGATATCAAGGCCCTGGAAAAAAGGTTAAAGAAGGGAGACATAACTTTTATCTTGGATCACTCAGACGAACTTTCTCCAGCCATCGCAAAAAGACTTTCAAAATACAAAAACTGCATCCTTTATCCGCCAATTGCCTATACTACTAAAGAAGCGACAGCAGCAAAACAAGAAATTTTTGTTCAAAATCTTGAAAATTTCCTCAAAGGCAAACCAACTAACAAGGTTAATTAGCCAACCAAGCTTCAAAAGCCAAAATTTCCAGCAGTTTCCAAACAAGTCTGCTAAAATTAGCCTTAAAAAGGGCTTGACTTTTCGGGATAGCTTTGGTAAGGTAATTTTAGTCAATTTGGGGGTCGTTTTCTAACGACCCGAAAGAAGATTATGTTGAATCCTGCCTTAAAAAATTCAGTTAACAAGGACAGGGGTTAGACTTTAGAATTTTCGATTGGGAGGTAGAGCGACTCGCAAAGCGAGAAGCCTACCTTTTTTTGTTAGAATTTTACGAAGATAGGAGGTGAAAAAGATATGAGTTGTCAAAATCTAAAATGGTCGACAAGTTTTCGCTACACAACGGGTAATTCCTACAAGGTACCAGAAATTGGTGGGATTTATAAGGTGTTAAGAAATGATGGGGAAAAGGACAAAATGACTCGAGTTTATGTCGGCAGAGCCTTCCATCTTAGAAAACGCTATCTTGAACATCTTTCGCCAAACGAACAAAATAGCTGTTTAAAAAGGAATTTGGTAAATGAAGATTGTTACTTTAAATATGCCCTTTTGAGCGGCGAAGATAATAGAATTGCCGCAGAATCACATCTTCTTAAAGAAGGTACTTATGAATGTAATAAAAAAGAGGAATGAGACGATCGAGCCTATTCAAAAAAATTAGAAGTTAATTTCTCAAAAAGAGAATTGGCGAATATTTTTTTGTGGGAGAGGAGGTGATATAAATGAGCCCAAATCAATTTAGACAGCTAATGGGTATTCTTAAAGAAATCCTAAAAGAGATTAAATTAAAATAAAAAAAGAAGTAAAATTTCTCTGCTTTTGATTAAGTTTTCAAGTTAGGTTAAGGGCAGATTTCGAACCATATTGGCTTAATACAATCGCCATTAAAGGTACCAAAGCCGAATAGTTTCTTAGCTCCCTCTTCTTCTGGGCTGACGGTTGGAACCTTAGTATCGTACTCAAAAGTTTCAGGTGGCATTTGGTCACCGGAGTCTTTAGAGATGTAGGTCGAATCAAACGTGACTTTAATTTCGTTCTTAGTTGGGCTTGGTACTCTTGGTTTTATTATAATTGTCATTTCGTTATCTATGTTCACTTCTTCTTTAAGGCGCCCTTGCGGTTTTGCAGTCCCTTCTTCTCCCTTGAATCTAACGCTTTTTAAATCCCCATCCGGTATAATTATTGTGTAAAATCTCTTTTTACTATCTCCGTAGGAAAAAACGGCAGGAGGTGGAATATCATTTCCTGGAGTACCATCTTTTAGTAGGTATCTTAACGTTGCAGATGTAAATCCAACAGGAAGTTTTTCTGTATACCAGATTTCCCAAAGTTGATAACCTCTTCTCATCGGGCAATAATATCCTTCCTCGTCAATCTTGAAATATTCATCGACTTCCCAGAAGTTTTTATACTCTTCAAAATCGCCACTGATACATTTATCCTTCTTTATAGGTGTAGGTGGATTTGGCGTGGCCTCTAAGGTTTTTCCAGGTTCGATGGTTAATTCTTTCCTTTGTCCAGTCTCAGGAAGGTTTATTATTACTTTATCCGAAGCAAACAATGTCCCCAAGGAAGTAATTATACTAAAGACCAAAACGAGTAATAGGGTTTGTACGAAACTAAATTTTCTTACGTTAAGATTTATCATCGTTTCTGTCCCTGACATAATTATATCATCAATTTTTTCCTACCCCGCCCTCGAATTCTCCCTAAACCAAAAACAAACTAGCCACGCCGGCAAGGATAAGGATTTTTAAATTTGTTTTGTGATAGAATAAAAATATGTCAGCTGTTTATTTAGCTTTTTTAGCGGCAATTGCTTTTGGATTTTGGACAATCTTTCATAAATATGCTTCTCCTCATATTGATCAAGTTTTCGGAGCCATTCTGGTTTCTTTAACAGCGGTTATCTTGGGGGCGGTTATCTTATTACCTCAATTGAAAAACAAGCAATTAGTTAGCAATCCCAAGGGAATTCTTTTTGTAGTCTTAGCTGGAATTTGTGCTTTTTTTATTGATTTTCTGGCTCTTTCTGCTTATGCCAAAGGTTTACCCATATCGGTGGGAGGACCAATTATTATTGGTGGTAGTATTGCCATTGCTTCCATTATTGGAATTTTCTTAGGTGAATCAGTTGGTTTTCTCAAGATTCTAGCCCTCTTTTTGATTATTTTGGGATCAGCAATTTTAGCAAAATACGAATAAATCTTCTTTTTCTATGTTAAAATTGGGTTGTGAAAAGAAATCTTTCTGTTTGGCTTCTTTATGATGCGGCCAATTCTTTTTTAATGGCGGCCGTGACTGGGCTTTATTTAGGTCAGTGGATTGTGATTGATAATGGTTTTGATGATATTTGGTATGGTGGGACTTTTACTTTAGCGACTCTTTTACTTCTTTTAACTTCACCTTTTTGGGGAGCTTGGTCAGATAAACTTGGTCGGAGAAAACCCTTTATTAGTTGGATGACCATTGTTTTGATTGTTTTTGGGTTTTTATTGAGTTTTACGGTCAACTCTCAATTTTCTGTACTTTTTCGGGTAATGATGGCTTTGGCTTTTTTCTTGGTTATTCAATATGTTTATCAGATAAGTTTGATTTTTTACAATAGTCTCCTTGATAAATTATCAACTTCTAAGAGTCGGGGCAAGATTTCAGGATTAGGCAGTGCCGTGGGTTCTTTTGGTTGGATTGTGGGTGTGGCTCTGCTTTTGCCTTTTAATGAAGGGAAAATTACTTTATTTGGTCAACCTGGCCGAACCCAGGTTTTTTTACCAGGCGTAATTTTGTTTGCTTTATTAGCCTGGCCAATGTTACTTTGGTTTCGAGAACCTAGAGTGAAAGAGATAAAGGAAAAGATTAGTTTTAAGGATATTTATAATAAGACGATTCAGGGTTTAAAGGATTTGTTAAAAAAGAATCGGAATGTGACTCTTTTTCTTTTAGCCTTTTTCTTTATCTCTGATGCTATTCAGACAGGTGAGCTCTATTTTGCCATTTTAATGGATCAGATTTTTAAAGTTTCTGATCCAGTTAAGGTTCAGATCTTGGGGATGATGTTTTTAATTGCGGTTCCGGCTGCCTATGTTTTAGGAAGGTTGGCGGATAAATATGGAACTAAAAGACTCTTGGTTTTGGTTTGTTTTGATTTGATTTTAATTTTTGCTCTTTGTTTTGTGGCTTCTGACCCCAGGATTCTTTATCTCTTTGCTGTTTTTGCGGGTATTGGTTGGGGTGGTTTTTACACTCTTTTCCGAGCCTTGTTAGTCAAAATCTCTCCTAGGTCACAATTAGGTGAATATTTTGGTTTTTATTCTACTTTTGAGAGGTTTGCTTCAATTGTTGGCCCTTTGACTTGGGGTGTAATTACTCTGATGTTAAGAGAGCATGGGATTTTGAAATATCGAGTGGCGGGTTTTGGTTTGGTTTTCTTAATGATCATTGGTCTTTTTCTTTTGACAAAGGTGAAAGAAGAAAAGGTTTTTGCTTGATTTTTTCATTTTGGTTTGTTAGACTCGTCTTCAATTTAAAGGAGTTGTAATTGAAGTATGAAAGAAGGAGAAATTCCCGAACCACCAGAAGTAATTAAAAATATTGCTGCAGGCGGAGAACCAGGTATGGCTTTAGCGCAAGGAGATAGACTTTTGTTTTATACAGCTGGTGAAGGTGATGATTCGAGAGTAGTGGTTAATGAAGGTGAAATTATTCCTGGAGGTGATGTGTTTTCTGTTGCAGCTGCTAGTGAAAAAGGAGCCAAAAAATTTGTTGCAGAAATGGAAAAGGTGGGAGGGAAGAGAATTACTTCGGGAGCGGATTCGCCAGAAGTAGCTAGATCAAGTTTTGGTTGGTCAAGAGACCTGGATGATAAATATCGTGATATCTTTGGCCATGAGGATCCAAAAATTTGAGTTTTTTGATTAAGTAACTTCAAGAAGAATTCTGAGGCTTTTCTCTTCACCACCCTGAATCCAAATTCCAAATTGTTTTAATTCATGGTTTTGCTTTCTTGCCTGTTCTCTTAGTGTGGTGACAATTGTTTTGTGAGGTTCAGCCAATTTTATTTTTACCATGCTTTTGACCAAAGCTGCTTTAACTCCAGTTCCTTCTGTTTCTACTTTAAGATTTCTTTGAGCAAGAATACCTTTTGGTGTTCCTCTAATATTGTAAAATTCACCTGAAATTTTGATTACCCCTTGGAATTGGGGATGATTGGCTTGGATTCTAGCTTCATCAATCTTTAAAATACCAGCCTCGGTTATTTGCATGGCTGAGCCTAATTCAGGTGCCGAAATTCCCATTTGTTCTCCAGTAAGAAGAAGTTGAGGCAGGAATTCTCTTGCTTCTTCTTCAGAAACAGTTTTGTCAATTAAACCACCCTCTCTAATTACTTCTTGAAGATCTCTGACTATTTGAATATTTAATTCCTGACTTTCGTTCATAACCAACTGATTATAGGTAATTTATTAACTCAATTAAAACTCTTATTTTAACTTCTAAACCAAAGACAAACTAGCAATACCAGCGAGAATCAAGAAGATGCCTATTTTTTGGATTAGTTCTATTTTTTCTTTGAAGAAAAGGGTGGCGAGAATAATCGTGATTAGAGGGCTGGTGCTGGCAATCACTGAAACCACACCTGGTTCACCTCTAACTAAGCCTAGGTTATAGGTGGTGAGAGTAAAAACATCAATTAAAATAGCCAGCCAGATTAATCTAGGGATTTTTTTAAAGAGAAGAGGAATTTTTTGTTTAATTAAAACAGCTAAGAGGAAAAAGATAACCAGGTTCCAGAATCGGAGACCAAGATTGGCTGTGTACCAGCCTAATTTTCTTGAGAAAAAAGCGAGGAGAAACATTTCCACTCCCCAGGCCAGAGCGGCTAGACTGGCCCATTTAACCCCTTTATAAATTTTAATCTTTTTTTCTTTAAGGACTTTTCTAAAGTCAGTGGAAATGAGAATAATGCCAATAATGGCAATACTCATGCCGATTATTTTAATGGGAACTACGCTTTCTTTTAAAAAGATAAAACTGAGGATGGCTGTAATAATGGCCCAAACAGAACTTAAGGGGACAACAATGGAAATAATCCCTTGTTCGTAACTCTTGAGAATGGAGATATAAGCGAGACTGCCAATCAGAGCAATTAAACTAAGGTAAAACCAAGTTTGATTAAGAATTAATTCTTCTTTAATGATTGGGAGGAGGAGAAGGGTAGGAAAAAAAGCTAGGATTTGGATTAAAAAACCGACTTTAAAAACGCCAAACTTTTTAGTTAAAGAGGCGACTACAAAACTGCCCGTGCCCCAGCCAAACATGGCTAAGAGGCCAAAAAGAACTGAAGGGGTAATGACTTTTTCCATTATTTATTAATGAATAGATATTTTAGAGATTCTTCTTTATCTTTTTCTTAACTACGACATTATATTTTGACTTTATTCTTTTTTGAAATCTAGTGTCAAGCAAGGATTGACACTTATTTTCTAAAAATCAATAATGGAGTTAATGAAAAAGTGGCTGCCTTTTGTTTTTCTCTTTCTCTTCTTTTTCTGTTTGGCTTCTTTTTCTTTGGCTGAAGAAAAGATGAATGCTCCTTCTGGAGGGATGATTCCTAAGTTAGCGACTACCCCTAATGATCCTGAACTTTTAAATGGTCATGTTTATCCGAGTTGGGGACCGGTTTGTCAGCGTTACACCTATTCCGTGGTTTATCGGGATAAAGAAGGTCGGCCGCCTCAATATATTCAAATTTACTTTAATGGTCAGATGATTGATATTGAGAAAGAGAATCCTGAAGATAATGATTACCAAAAAGGAGTCAAATATATTTATCAGTTTGTGCCTAAGAAATTAGGCTCTAACTTCTATTACTTCGAAGCTTCTAATGGGCTAGGTAAGGCTAGGGATTCGATTATTGATTCGCCGGATAACGGCCCAGTTCTGTTTGAGAGTGCTTTTGATCAGAATGAAATTGCCGTCATTAATCAACAAACCGGAGAAAGGGTTCTAAGCTATCCAACCGGTAAAGAATGGGTCGGTGGGGTGGCCCTCTCTGATGACGGCAAGTATTTAGCCGCTAAAACTTCCCACCATATTTATCTTTTTGATCTGGCTTTTCCTAAGGCGCCAATTTGGTCTTATGAACAAACCGGTGGTGAAGTCGGTGGTGATGTCAAAGGCGGGATTGATATCTCTGGTGATGGCTCAAGAATAATTGCTGGGATTGGTGATTCGGTTCTTTTTTTTGACAAAACCAGTAATAATCCTCTTTGGCAAGCTCAAATAGGCAACACTTATAATGTGGCCATTTCTAAGGATGGTCGCTACATGGCGGCGGCAACTGTCGGCGAAGAAGCTAATCTCAATTCTAATCTTTTAATTCTCTGGGATTACAAGAGCGAGAAACCTTTATGGCAATACCACAGTTCGGGTAATTTCCATGATGTTTCTTTGTCTGCTGACGGTAGTTTTATTGCTGGAGCCACGGGCTGTCCTGATCGGAGGGCTTATATTTTTTCCAAGGAATCTAATGTACCAATCATGAAATCAGAGATGTTGACTCGGGATTCACCGGTTCATCGGGCCAAAATTTCCAGTGATGGTCAGTTGGTCGCTTTTGGGACGGAATCAGATCGGGGAGCGGTTTTTCTTTTTTCCAAGGACTCAACCAAACCTCTTTGGCAATTTCCGGTGCCCGGTGGTAGTTCGGTGAGAGCCCTTAATTTTACGCCTAGTGGTGAATATATTGGGGCAACTACTTTTGCGGGTAACGCCTATATCTTTGCCAAAGACTCGAATCAGCCGGTCGCTTCTTGGCAGGTTCAGGCAGCCTTAGGTGGGGTTGATATTGCTGATGATGGTAGTTTTCTAGCCACTGGCGGTACAGACAACAAACTTCATCTTCTTTTCAAGGATAGTCAAGAAAAAAAAGAGGTTAGTTTTGATGAGTATGTTGAAGAAATTGATATTTCTGGTAACGGCAAATACATTGCTGTGGGGACAGGCGGTTCCGTTTACTTTTTCGAAAGTTTTAGCAAGGATGAAGGCAAGGTTTTTCCTTGCGAGGAAATTATTGAACCAGAGCCAGAGGGGGCAATGTTAGACGTCGACTCGAATATCAGAGAAGGTAAAGAAAATAAACTACCTTCCCTGGCCATCTTTTTTGGTCTCGGTACTTTAGTTTCCCTTTTGGCTTTGGGTTTTTATTTTGCTTTGGTTCGGTTTAATCTTTTAAGGAAACCAGAGGAAAGTCGTTTGAAAATTAGTAAAAAAGTCATTATTCCTTTGGCGGTTTTGACTGGTTTATTTTTAATTTTAGCTTTGTTTTTTGGTTTAAAAGATTTTCGAGAAAATAGTAAAATCCCTTCGGGATTTCCTTTAGAAGAATCTTCACCATCGGGAAGTCAGGAGGTTTGCGGCAATACTTTTTGTGAACCGAATTTAGGTGAGACAAAGGAAAGTTGCTCCCAAGACTGCTCCATGGGAGATTGAATAGTTAATTAAAAATGAAATTGAAAATAGTTTTTTTTGTTTCTTTTTTGTTTGGTTTGGCTTTTCTTTTGCCTGCTTCGGTGTTTGCCTGGGCAGGAGGGACTCATGCTTATCTTTGTCCGCCCATGACTGGGCTCAATTGTAATATCGCTGATGATGTTCATTTTAAAGAAACTTATCCTTTGGGAGAAGTTAATCATTTATGTTTGGATAACAAACCAGATTGTCCACCTCGCTTGATGGCGAAGTACTATTTAAAGAAATATTATTTTGAGGGAGAGAAAGATATTAATCTTTTAGGGGCGGCGGCTCATCTTTATCAAGATTCTTTTTGCCCAGAACACTGGTATCCAATGAGAGAGTTTTTTGGTAGACCAATTGCCTTTTTCTCGCCTGATTGGGTGGGAAGGATAGAGGGTTTAGTTGATCAGAATTTAAGCCAAGGAAACAAAGATTGGGATTTAACCTTAAATCACCAAGGTAAAACCCTGGTAGTTGATCAGCTTTATCTAGATAATCTTAAAGAGGAAATGACTGATTTTTTAAATCAGGAGCCAGTTGAGAGTTTGACTGAATTAGAGTCGCAAATTAAAATCAAGAATTTTTTTAGTTTGGTTCGGGGTTTGCGGGAAATTCTTTTGCCAGTTTTGGTTTTAATCAGCCTTGTTTTGATTTATAGTTTCTGGCAGTGGCAGAAAAATAAAAAAGGTAAGAGTGATTTAATTATTGTTGGCCTTATTTTAGGGATTCTTTTGTTTGTTTTTGTCTTAGGTTTTTTCTACTGACTAATCACATTCTGATATTCAAATCTTCACCACAGTCAGAACAGTGACCGTCTTTATCAACGGCTAGGATTTCGGTTCGGTAGCCAGTTCTTCTAATGGCTAAGTTATGACACTTAGGACAAAAGGTATCGTCTTCTTCATCAACTGGTAGGTTACCAATATAGACAAATTCTAAACCTTCTTTCATCCCTATTTTTCTGGCTTTGAGCAGAGTTTCTGGTGGCGTAGGGGGGACATTGGTCAGGTCAGCGTAGGGAAAGAATCGGGTGACGTGCCAGGGAGTTTTTTTGCCCAGGTTTTTAACAATCCAGTGAGCTATTTTCTTGAGATTATTTTCTGAATCATTCCAGGTGGGGATAATGTTGGTCACGCATTCAAGATGAATCTCGGGATATTGATTATGAACGTATTTGGTGACTTCGAAAACCCCTTTGGCTTGGGGGACACCAATTAATTTTTTGTAGAGCTTATTATCAAAACTTTTCAGGTCAACTCGGTAAATGTTGAGATAGGGAGCAATTTTATCAATCGCTTCTTTAGTGGCATAGCCATTAGTCACCCAACAAGTGTAAATCTTCTCTTTTTGGGCGAGTTTGGCGCCATCTAGAGAGTATTCTAGCCAGATAGCCGGTTCGTTGTAGGTCCAGGCAATTCCTTCAGCGCCTGATTTTTTCGCCATTTTAATAGCTTCTTTTGGAGAAAGAAGTTTTTGGTTGTCAAGGTTAATCGAAGCCCCGTTGGTATGGCTAATATCCCAATTTTGGCAATTTCCTACACCAATAAAGTTTGCTAAATACGAATGATCTTTTTCAATTTCAAGATTAAAAACTTCTCCGCGATACTTTCTTTTATTGATTTTATTTATTGGTATGAAATAGTAACCATTTTTTTCTATATATTTGGTCGAAGCTTTAGCTTTAGGAGTAGTTGGTTTTTTAATTTTCCATTTGACGTAATAGAGAGTTGATTGTTTGACTAATCTTGTACCGATTTTTTTAGTAATGGATGGTTCCCACTTATAAAATCGTGGTAAAAAGCCTAGTTTTAAGACCAGCCAATATATTCCAATAGCGAGCGTAGGAGAGACAGTATTAATTGCTATTTCGTCAGGTTTTCGCCAACCATCGCCATTAATATATCCTTCTAGGAATTGTTGAATAATTTCTCTTGGGGATTGATTAATTTCTGCTGGGACTCTTTTTTTCAAGGCTGTCGAACCACAAAGATTTTTGAAGAAAAGAGCTAAACTTGACTTACCGATTTCTACCGTGACTGTCGTTTCTCGCGTCACGATTTTTGGATTGATCCCGAAAATGGTTACAATTAACTTCTTTACCTCTTCAGCATAATGTCTTTCTTTTTTTGAGAAAGCAAAACTTATTTGAAATGAATTAGGACGTGATTTATTTTTTACTACCCATCCTTCTGCGCAATAATAACCCAGAAGTTTAGCAAGATTCTTGTCAAGAGCAATAAAACGAGGAAGTGATGGTTGTTTTTCAGTCTTAAATTTAATTCCTCCATTTTTTTCTATTAGGAGGTTTTTTCCAAAAACAATCTCTTTCTGAATGATTTTCTTATTTTTCAATCGTGAACGTAAAGTTCTAACATACGCGGGATGGAGATTAAAAGTATCTCCTATAATTCTAGATGTGGTTCCATTTTGACTTAATTCGAGAATTTTTAAGATATCGTTGTATGAAGTCTTTCTTGATTTTCTATATTCTCCTATTGAAGAGTAAAGAACCTTGTTAAGATCAAAAGTGGACAGTTTTGAAAAAGGATAATTTTTAGGAATTAGCAGATAATGCTTTTTAGTTAAATCTTTAGCTTTTATTTTTTGAATTTTATTATCTTGAGAATTAGTTGTGACGAAAAATTCGTGTGAAGGAGTACATTCTATTTGAGGGGCGTAATAAGGTTTTATTGTTATAATTTTTCCATCATATCGGTGACGAAAAACTTTATTAATTTTTCTTAGTTTTCCGGTATGACTATAAACACGCGGTTTTTTATTAAGTTCAAAAAGTTTTTTAAGGTTATAAATACCTTTTTCTGTAGCAATATTTGTGTCAGGAAGAAAACAAAAAGCACATTTGAAATTACAACCATAAGTCCCAAGAGAAAGACAATTTGAGCCTGGTTTATAATGAAAGACTGGCTTTTTTTCAATCGGATCAAGGTTAACTGAAGAAACGACGCCATAGATGACTGATTTGAGGGTTCCGTTTTTATTAATCCTAGTTTGACAAAAACCCCATTGGTCTGGTGAGATTTGGCATCGGCGTTGGCAGGTAAAACAGGCAACTTTTTTATTCTTTAATGTTTTGGCGAGCAGGGTTTTTTTCATCAAAGGGTTTTGAGTTTGTCGCTGGCTCGGGTATCTGCCGGATTAATCTTTTCCAGAATATAGTTTAATTGTTTTCTCGCTTCTTCTCTTTGCTTATTTTCTTCATAAAAAAGAGCTAAGGCGTAGCGGACGTCAGCGTAGTTGGGTTTTAATTCGATGGTGTGTTCCAGGGTTTTAATGGCGGTTTCTTTTTGACCAAGATGAGAATAAAGGAGAGCTAGATTGTATTGAATTTTGGCATCAGTTGGAGCGAGGTCCGTGGCTTTGAGGAGAGTTTCAAGGGCTGCCTGTTCATAGTGAGGATTGGCTAAGGCCAGACTAATAAACATCTTGGCCCGTTTTTTCCAGAAGTTAAGGTGATAGGGACTGGTTTTTAAAGCCTGGTCTGATTCAGCAATAGCTAAATCAACTAGTTGGGCGGAAAGCGAGGCGTCATCCGCTTCTTGGGCTAATTCGGCTAGACCAGCCAGAGAGAGAGCCATTTCGGCGCGGTAATAGGGTTCACTGGGATGAAGGCTGATAGCGGTTTTCAATTCATTATAGGCCTGATCATATTTAGCTCCCTCATTAAGTTTTTCCGCCAAAGCAAAGCGGGTATCAGCATACCAGAATTTGATGAGATAAATGATGGCTCCTAGAGAGAGAAGAGAGATGAGGATAATCACGGCCCATTGTTTGCTTTCTATAATTTGTTTTTTAGGCTTTGGTTCTTTTTCTGACTGACTGACGAGAGTGATAGCTATGGCCGGAATAAGAAAGAAAAGGAGACTAATCGGGACTACCGAAAAGCCAAAAAAGTTGGTGATGAGGATACTGATATAACCAGCGAGGAGAGCCGTCACTAAGAGAGTGGTTTCTTTGGCTTTTTTTAAGTGAATGATGATTTGTTTGAGAGACCAGAAAAGAAAAGTGCCGATTAAGATTAGGTAGGTAGAGAGACCAATTAAGCCGGTGTTGGCTAAAAGAGTTAGGTATTCATTATGGGCTTTGTTGTAGAGTAAATCCCATTCCGAAACATCATTATGGGCTCGGGGGCGGTACCAATAATAAGCGTAACCAAAGGTTTCAACGCCGGTGCCTAAAATCGGGTGGTTTTTCCAGATTTCCAGGGCGCCCTGCCAAACAATTTTGCGGATATCACCAGATTCACTAATAAGCAAGCCTGGTTGTTGGGCTTCGGCCGAGATGATTGCTTCTTGAGTTGTTCCTTTTATTTTTTCTTTGATTTGACCAAGATGAGGGGTCCAGGGAGTGCCGGTCAGGAAGGTTAGAACTAGGAGAAGAAGAGAAAGGCTGATAAAGGGTTTAGTTAATGCTTTTATCTTTTGACGGTTAAGAAAACCAGTTAAACCCCAGAAAACCAGATAGGCCACTGCCAAACCAATCAAGCCAGAGCGGGATTTGGTGTAAAGAAGACAAAGGAAAAAGATGGTAGTTAAGACATAACCAAAATAAGGAAAAGAAAATTTTTTGAAGATTAATTGTTTTTTTAGAAGAATCATTGCCCAGGTGAGGGGTAAGAGTGCCACTAGCCAGGCGGCTAACCAATTAGGCTGGCCAAAAGTGGAGAAAACTCTGATTTGAACTTCTTGGACCCAATATTGAGCATCAATACCAAAATGTTCAGCAAGGCCATAAAGAGAGACGAGGATAGTGGAAGCTAGAGTAAAGCGAATGGTGGTCAGGGTTTTTTCTTTATTAAAGTTACTGACATAGGCCCAGTAAAGAAGAAGATAGCTGATGGTGGGGAAAAGACCGCCATTGAAGCGGCTGTAATAACCCCAAAGGGAAGTATGACGATCAATACTATAAATAGTAGCCATAATTTGGGAACCAAGAAAAAGGATTAAAGGAAGGTCAAGGATAGTCCGACGAAAGATAATCTTTTTCTCAGTAATCATTTTAACAATCCAGGCAGCAATAATAACGACTGTTAGGAGATAGGCGAGGATCATTTTATTAAACTCAAAAAGCTCGTAGTTCCAGGGAGTCAGGATCAAAGGAACCAGGAAAAAAAGAAGATAAAAACTTGATTCAATAATTCGATTAAGCAAAAGGGAAATTGTCTTGTTCATTCCTGACCTTAACTTAGTTTAACAAATTTCTTGCGTAGGAACAAACTCTTTGTTATTATTCCCCTCATGAATCTAAGGGAGCGAGAGCCGATACCAGAACCAAAAGGTTTTTTCCGGTCTTGGAATGTTTGGCATTTTATGACTGAAGACGAAGCCAAGCGATATGATGAAGTTGATTTTAATAATTGGGAGGAAGCTAATTCGGTTTGGGTTTACGGTCCAAGCGGTGGTTGGGGTTCACTCCGTTTATCAAGGGAACCAGGTTTTTGTTTGGATTTAAGGACCCTTGAAGATTTACCGCCTGGGACTTGGGTTTCTCATGATGGTCAGCGAGTTCGTTTAAAAATTCCTTCCTCAGATTAAAGAATTTGTGTTATACTAAGCCCATTATTTAATGGCTTCTTTAAGATTATTTTTTTAAATGATATTTGACTCTCTTTTTAGTCTAATCTCTCATGATGTCGGCATTGATTTAGGCACTTCCAATACTCTGGTTTGGGTTAAGGAAAAGGGAATTGTCATTCGGGAACCGTCGGTGGTTGCCCGCCATAAAAAAACCAAAGAGATTTTGGCGATTGGCAGTCAAGCCAAGAAAATGATTGGCAAGACACCGGAAATGATTGAGACGATTCGGCCTTTAAAGGATGGGGTGATTGCTGATTTCGATGCTGCCGAGGCGATACTTAAGAAATACATTGAGGAAATTCATCAGTCAGGACCTCTTTTTCCCAGAATTCCTAAGCCAAGAATGGTCATTGGTATTCCTTCAGGCGTAACCGAAGTCGAAAGAAAGGCGGTTCAGGATGCGGCTTTAAGTGCAGGAGCAAGAAAAGCTTATTTGATTGAAGAACCAATGGCGGCGGCGATTGGGATTGGTTTGCCAATTGAAAAGCCAGAAGGCGCTCTTTTAGTGGACATTGGTGGGGGCACCACGGAAATTGCGGTTATCTCTCTTGGGGGAATTGTGATTGAGCGTTGTTTGCGGATTGCTGGCGATGAAATGGATGAAGCGGTTATCACTTACATGAGATTAAAATATTCTCTTCTTCTAGGTGAAGCCACGGCTGAGGAGATTAAAATTCAACTTGGTTCAGCTTACTCTCGAGAAAGAATTCGGGAGATGATTGTTCGAGGTCGGGGTTTGGAAACAGGTTTGCCTAAATCTTTGAAAATTGGTTCAGAAGAGATTAGGGAAGCGATTTCACCAGTCGTTCGTCAGATTGTTGATCAGATTTCGGAAGTGATTGAAGAAACACCCCCAGAGTTGGTGGCCGATATTATTGCTCGGGGGATTACTTTATGTGGCGGTGGCTCTCAATTGGTGGGTTTAGATAAATTAATTGCCGAGGAAACCAAGATGCCTGTTTGGTTGGCCGATAATCCGATGAATGCCGTGGTTAGAGGTTGTGGTAAGGTTTTGGAAGATGAATCTTTATTAAAAAAGGTTAGAGTGACGGGTGGTTTAAGGTAGAAAGAAATTCAGAAGAAATTAAAAAAATCCCAATAATTAAAAAACAATTAAAGTCTTGTTGGAGCAGTGTCGTCTTTGAGGATTAAATTTGGCTTATCAAGATTAGTCGGTTTTAAGAATTGAAGAGTCAGATTTTGGATTAATGCTTTTAGCTCATCAGGAACTTCCTCTAAATTAATATTCTTTAGTGGCTTTATAGATTCATTACTAGCAAAAATTAAGCTATTACCATTATCAACTGAAAAAGAATAAGTGTAGTTGAAAACCGATTTTACTGTTTGACTGATTGTTTGAAAACGGAAGCTGTTCTGGGAAGAAGTGGCAATATTAAAGGCAAGGATACCTTTTTCTTGAAGATGATTTTTAGCTTCCTGAAAAAACTATTCAGTGGCTAAATGAAAAGGAATATAGGTTTGGCGGGCATAGGCGTCGACAATGATAACGTTATATTTTTTTTCAGTTTGATTAAGAAAAGCCCGGCCATCCATTTGATAGATGGTTAAGCTAGGTTGCTCTAATTCAAAATATTTTTTGCCCACCTTGATTACTTCAGGATCAATTTCCACCCCATCGATTTTGAGATCATATTGATTAGAAAAGAAATGCTGGTACTGGCGAGAAATAGTACCAGCACCTAAGCCAATGATAAGAACGTCTAGGTTTTTGTCGTTTCTCAACAAAGGCAAAAGGTTGAAATAATCAAAGCATCCATCGGTTAAATAGGAATAAGGCGAATAAGAAGAGCTGATAAAACTATTTGGACCTAAGGAAAGAAGATAAATCTTTCCCCTTTTGATAACCTTGATTTCTTGATAAAGAGATTCGGTTTGATAAATAACCTCATTATTTGGTGAAAATGAAAGCTTTTGGGATTTGGGAAAGTTAAAAAGGAGGATGATTAAAATTAAGGCCGGGATAATTTTCTGGAATTTGGGTAGACCAATTAAGGCAATGATTTCCAAAGCAATACCGGTTAAGAAAAAAGTTAATTTAGTGCCGATTAAGGGAATAAGAACAAAAGAAGGAAGAAGAGTGCCGAGGATGCTGCCGGCAGTGGAAATAGCAAAAATAAGGCCCGCGGCCTGGCCTGATTTCTTACTTTTAAAGCTGGCAATAATTAAGGGATAGATTGAGCCGAGAAGAAAAACAGGCAGAAAGAAAAGAGAAAGGACGACTAAAAAGGTTTTGAAAGAAAGGGAAAACTTGGCTAATTGTAAGGAGAGAGAAGTAAAAGAAACAATAGGCTCGACAAAAAGATAGGAAAAGCTGATTAACAAGCCGGCAGAAGCAATAATCAAATAAACAACCGAATCTATTTTCTTGATCCTCTTTGAAAGCTGGCCACCAAAGAAGTAGCCTAAGGCGAGGGCAGTCATCACCAAAGCAATAATCGTTGCCCAGACCTCCATCGATGAGCCGAAAAAAGGGGCGACTAAACGAACGGCGGTCAGTTCCACTATCATGCCGGCAACGCCGCAAAGAAAGGCGGTCAGATAGAGGAAAAGAGATTTTAGTTGTTTGAACTTCATAATTTTAGTATACCAGAGTTGTTAGTCTGAAATTCTTGCTAAAAAGTGGTATAATTTTCATAGTTGTCAAAATGATTTTTAAACCAAAATTGAATCTTTTGGTAGATAAATAAAGTAGTTTAATATCATCCGAAAAACGGAGGATTTTTTATAATGGTAATTGAACAAGGTAAAAACGAGTCAATTTCAATCCGCCAAGAAAAAAGAAGAAGACCATTGACTAGGAGAGAATTTCTAATAGTTGGAACTGCAGCAACTGGAATCTTGATGATAAAAGGAGCCTCATATTTACTAAAGCGAAATGGGGTTTTGGAAAATTTGTCCCCCAAGTCGTCTATCCGTCCAGGTCGCGCTGAATCAATAATTTCCCCTCCTACCCCAGAGAGTTTGTGCGATTTTAAAGAATTCAGTATGGACCCTGGACTAGACTATACAGTTGATGATAAGACAATACAGGCAATTTTAGAAGATAGCGGTGTTGATTGCAGAGAACTAATGCCGTTAATGTTTATCTTCTATCGTGATTTAATCCCAATCAAAAGTGGTAGAAATGAAGGAAAATTTGCTTTGGGAATAGCTCGAGAGATTGAAAGCGGAGAGGGTAAAACCAGGTGGCTAAGTGTTTCGGCATCTTTAGCAGAGCCGGAAAATAGTGGTAAAAGAGATTATTCAAAATACAATCAGCTAATTGGTATAAAAAGATTAGAGTGGACTCTCCTCCATGAATTAGGCCACGAGGTGCTTAAGTTGCAAGGAGTCAAAATTGGAGATGAAGACAAAGAAATATATTGTGATGGATTTGCAAATAGATATATTGACTATAATATTCTCCGAGAGAAAAAATCATTGAGGTAATTATGGGAATAGGGACACCTTGGCTAGAGATTCCCCTCACCTAATAAGAGTGATATAATAATTTCAATTGCCCAAATGATTTTTAAACCAAAATTGAATCTTTTCGTGGAATTTTGAAGTAGTTTAACATCCTCCGAATTGCGGGAGATTTTTAGAAAGATGGAAGAAAACATGGGCAAAGAAACCGACGAGCTTAACGGCGGTCCATTATATAAACAAGCGCTAAGAGAGAGTCAGGTAGCCAGTCGTAGAGGAATTAGGGAGGAAAGGGAGAGAAGAAGGCAGGGGTTGGGATCTGAGGAACAGTTAACTGGATTAGAACCCAGAAAGCGAATATCGAGAAGTCAAGCAGTTACTACGGGTCTCGTTCTTGCTGCCCTGGGGGCTGCTCAAATTAAGGGAGCGGCTAGTATTGGTGTTTCTTCAGCCTCCGAATCAGGCCCAACTCCAAGAATTCTTCCTGCTCCAGAAGATAGAGAAGGGGGGGAGTTTGAGGCAACAATTAAAGCAATCAATCAAGAACAAAATGTTGTTTTAAATGTCGTCACCCCTACCGCGGATGAAATCAGAAGTGGTCAACTAAATATTGTCAATCCTGAAGGAGCGGGAGTGGGGGGAGAAGCGGAGATCCTGTCCCCCGAGATCAACGCGATATGTAGAATTTCTTTGACTTCCGGGCCGGGTGAATTTGTTATCCCCAAAGGATTAGTGGACCGGATTGATCCCGAGCTAGATTCGAGACTCAATGAGAGAGTTATCAATTTCTTTGAGGTAGTCAATCGAGGAAAAGGCAACATAGAACCAGGAACTGGGCCTTTTAGGGATTTCTGGATTTATGCCTATTTAAATGGAGAAAGAAGAGGTGGGGAGATCATTGATTCGGTTCCTTTTCCAACAGAAGAGGGTTTATACCTATCATTAGCCTCCCACGAAGAACGAATCAGGAGTCCATTTATGAAACAGGTGGTTTCTGATATTATACCAATCTCAAGGTCTATCAATGAAATGTTTAGAGACAATCTTAACCCTGCTTTGTTTCGTGATGGAGTTATTCCTCAACTACCTGAGGAGGAAGAGGAAATTCTTAGTTCGTTGATTCTTCCTGGATGGAGTACAGTTGGGGCAGGCTTGGGTTATCCAAACAGCGTCATGATATTTGGAGATAGTTATGCAAAACCAGTTTCGGATTATAATAAATATGCAGCTGATTTCATAGTCCAATATATCCATGAAGCAATTCACTCCTTCCCTCAAGCCCAAAGAGCCCCAGGTATTGAAGGTGTTGATTGGGCGACGAGAACTCCAGAATCGAAATTTGTTCATGCCACCCAAGAGGCTGTGGAGGATTTTGCTTTAAAAATATTGAGAGAGAAAGGGCTTGAAGTTCTCTATCCAGAAGGGCCTTCGGTTCGCCTCATTCCGGTTGTTTATGTTTATGGTGTCCTGAAAGAGGGAGGTAAAGACGCATTTAAAGGGTTGCTTAACTCGATGGCTAGCGGTTCTTGCCTTATGACGGATGATTACGAAGAAGTAAGAGGGAATCATTTATCATGGGATGAACTCTTTAGTGCTCAGTTACTTCAATTTGATGAAAGAGCTCAAGATGAGATAATGGCGATGGTTGATTTATATTGGCCCCAATTTATAGGAGAATACATGAGATATAATCATTGAGGCTGAATGATTTGTTAATTTTTTTCCGAGTTGTTGACATCTAGTAGTAAATTTGTTTAAATTTAACTAATGCAGCTGCCTGCCATTAGAGAAAAAATATTAGGGTTGCCTCGTTTACTTAAGGTTTTACTTCCAATCTTATTCATTTTAATTTTGATTATAGTTGCTGAAGGTTTTTATTATCTTTGGACTTTAAGAAAGACAGCCGAGGAATCAAAATATATCAATACTGAAGTTGTTTACCAAGAGGGAGTGTTTTTGTACGATAAAGAAACTAAAGAACCAATCGCCATCAGGGGTTGGGTGACGAAGATTGATGGTTGGTTTTTGACAATTGAAAATAATAGGCAGGAGGTTACAATAGAAATTAACAAAGATTTTGAATATGCAGATATTACTAGAGAGCCAAAGAGCACTTCCGATGATAAAGTGGGTTTAAATCTAAGTAAGAATGAAGAGAGAAGCATAACAAAAAGCAAAGAAATTATAGACAAAGAACTCCGAGAAAAAGGGATCATTATAGACTCTCATCGACTCCAAGTTGACAATTTAAACCTGTTAATCAATATTGGTGACTTTGTTGTTGTAAATAAAATTAATTTAGGAGAGACAGGAATAATCACGGGGGAATTTTTATCACTTTTAAGTTTTTTAAGAAAGTAATTTTGCTATGAGAACTAAGACTTTAATTTTAGTTTTGCTATTCACCGTTTGTGTCCTAATGTTTACGGCAAAAAGTGTTTATGGGGATGTTTGTACTTCAACTGGACGCATTTCTTGTGAATGTGGACGTTGCATTATTGAGGTGGGTCAAATGGGGGATGGTTGTTCCTGGAGTGACTGTTTGTGTGTTGGTTGCGAAATGTCCGATGGATATTGTTGCCCCTGTTCTTCATGTGGTGCTCCTTGTTTTACTGGGGAAACGGAGATTAATTTAGGACAGGAGGGTGAAAGAGCAGGAGAGCAGAAGGGGGAGACGAAGCAAATTAAAGACTTGAAACCGGGTGAGATTGTTTCTTCGTTTAATCCGGAGACAGGGGAAATAAAAGAAGGCACGGTTTCTAATGTGACTAAAACAATTCGGGAAGGCTACTATGGGCTGGAAACTGAAAGTGGGAAGAAGGTGAAGGTGACGGGAGAACACCCATTCCTCGCCATTAAAGGCGAGAATAACCAAGCTTCAAGCACCAAACTCCAAACAACACTTGATAAATTTAAAGATATTCTTTCAAATACGCTGACTTATCGGTTGATTACTGGTTTACAGGCGAAGGTAAGTGAAATATTAAAATAAGATGAAAAAACTGCTCTCGGTTAGAGATATTGGATATTGGATATTAGGAATTAGTTTATTCTTCGTCTTCTCTAAAACCATTCATGCGCAAGAGGTGGTGGAAATTCCTGGACCGGAGATTAAAGAGGCTGGATTTATTCAGGTTAAGGAATTAAATATTGGCGATGTGGTTTTTGTTAAGGGAGAAGAGGGTTTGGTGCCTGAGCAAATCACTAAACTTGAATACAAACAAGAGCCGGTTGAAGTTTACAATCTTTCGGTTGATGGTGAAGAAACCTTTTTCGCCAATGATTTTGCCGTACATAATAAAGGGTCTGAAAGAGACGCTGTCTGTTTTATTGAAGTAGCTCCTCGAATTCAGGGCAAGAGTGACAATCAATTAAGGGATGAGGGCTATCTTGAAACATGGAATGTTGGTAATCATGGTAACGCTTTCAGGAATCTTTTTCAGTATTACGGTATTGGACCGGGTGGTAATGGCTACACAGAAGGAGGTGGTGACCAAGTTTGCCGGTTTGGTCAAGTAATTAATGGCTGTTTGTATAAAAGAAGGAGTTGTATAAGTGCCGGTCAACCCTGTCGCGGTTGTTATCCTGCTTTTGGAACTACTTGTGCTCCTTCTAGTCACGCCTGCTATGATTGTGAGTTAACTTGTGGTCCTGGAAAATTTGGACACCTTGCGGGAGACAGTCGGTTAAGATTTACTGAGCACATAATATGTGACGGCGAACAACCGTGTGGAGCTGCTCTTAAGGTTACTGCTCCAACTGGTTATGTGATCAAATCTTTTACTTTCAGTGTTGATTTTAGGATGTGTAACAAGACAGGTTGCCACGGTAGTCTTAATTTTTCCCGAGGAATGCGTTGGCATCTTAGTGATGGCTTAAGGGCAAATGCAATCATCGCTAGTTACACCAGTTCAGGGAAGCGAACAATTCAGATGGATAGAGGAACGAAATATTTCTTTGTTTACTCCCAGATATCTGAAAAAGAAAATCCTGAAAATGATTGTAATGTTAATAGTTTTGAGCTCTATGATATGGAGCTTAATTTACTAAAAACAGATGACGTCCATGAAGCAGAAGCTGAAGTTATTAATAATTCTCTTGTTTATTACGTAGATGATGCGATGTATACCCATAAAGTGGGAATATGGCACTTTCGAGCGGTTGAAGATGGCAAAATTCAATTAAGTATTGATAGTGGATCTACCTGGGGGTCAGTTATGGATATTCCTGAGGGTGGAAATTTCAGTTATCCTTTAACGCTTAATCCTGGCGAAAATTCGGTAATGGCAAGAGTTAAGTTTAAAACAGCTGAATGGAGTTATTGTGCCGATTCAATTCTTTATCCTGCTCCAACTGGAACTATTCAGGGGACGGTTTTTGAAGGATCTTCCTGTTCTGAATTAGGGGAAACCGTTTCTGGGGGTACCGTTCAAATTGCCGGTTATGGTACAGATACTCCTGATCCTGATTATTCCTTTGAGGTACCTATAGATCAATTGCATACAGTGATGATGACTGCTTTTCCTGGAGAGTATTCTGATCCGATTTATTGTGATGATGAGGGTGATGAGACTAATCAAGTGATGTTAACTGAGGGAGGAGAAACTAAGACAATCAATATTGGTTTGACTAAGGCGGCTGGGTCTTGGTTTCAGGCTCAAGAAGGTGATGTTCATTCTCAAGAGAGTATTAATTCTGATTTACCTGGAGAGGATGATAATTTTTGTTTAGCGGGTGAGGGAGGCACTCCAGGCGTGGTTTCTCATAAAGAAACTTTGGGAGATAATCCTTGGGGGGAAGGGAACGTCTCTGTGGAAGGCTGGTTAGCCAATACAGAATTTTCTCGGAAGAGATTCAATTACTTTTATGAACTTTTGGGTTCACCTGAAGAAGATTACGGTGGTGGTTTACCATCTGATTCTGGAGTTTACTACACTGCTGATGCTTTAACGGTTGATGGTTGGAGTATTCCTGAGGGAACAAAAATTGTTATCTTAGTTGATAATGAGGTGAATATTGATAGTAATCTTGATGTTAATGGCTTTTTAGCCATTATTGCCTCAGGAAAAATCAAGGTAGCGGAAACAGTAACTCAAGTGGAAGGAGTCTTTATTACTGATAAAGAGTTTGAGGTTGATAAAGTTGGTGAAGGCAACGATGTTCAGTTTGTGGGTGAAGGAGTTTTTGTGGCTCAGTCTTTTGAGTTGGCAAGAGATTTAGGAGAGGATTTGAACAGAACAAGACCAGCAGAGAAATTTGTTTACCGACCAGACTTTTTGATGACTGCTCCTTCAGTGCTCTTTACCCCTTCTTACACTTGGCAGGAAATACCCCCTTAGATTAATTGCTATTATTTTTCATTTTCATTGTCTATCTAGAGTCTTAAGAGATTGGAGAGGAGGATTGCGGTTTTTTTAGTTGCGAATTTAAATTTATTGCCCATTATCCTGTTAATTAAAATATTCTATGTTAAGATATTTTTATGAGTAACGATTCTTTAAGGAAAATTTTTCCTTTCTTTTTACTTCTAGTTTTTATCTCTATTTTTTTCTTTTTGTTTGATTATTTTGGTTGGCTAACCGGAGTGACAGGTTTTTTCGAAAGACCTTTTTTGTTTATTGAACGTCCTTTTTATTCAGTCTATCAATCTGTTAATCAGTCTTTTAATCAATTGGCTGATCGAAATGAAAGTCAGCAGATTGCTGAACTTCAGGTTGAATTGCGTCAATTGGCTCTTGATCAAAATAAATTAACTACTTGCCTTGAGGAAAACGAATACTTGAAAAAACTTTTGGGAACATCTTTACCTTCAGCTTGGCAGTTTAAAATGGTTAGGGTGATTGGTTTGACTGAACAACTGAAGATTGATTTAGGGAGGAGTAAGGAGGTTGAGGTAGGCATGAATCTAGTTTCAGAAAATATTTATGTGGGTCGAGTGGTTATGGTTAATGAAAGAGAAAGTTTGGTCCAGTTACCCACTGACCCTAATTCAAGAATACCGGTGGTGATTAAACAACCTGGGGCCACTGGTTTTCAAGCCCGAGGTTTATTGATTGGTAAATTTGGGGGTCAATTGGTTTTGGAACGGGTTTTACAAGAAGAAGATATTCGTCAAGGTGATTTGATAGTCACTTCTGGCGAAGAAGGCTACTTGCCTGATTTAGTCATTGGTCAGATCAAGGAAGTGAACAAAGGCACAGCCGAGATTTATCAGCAGGCCGTAGTTTCTCCTTTACTTGATTATTCGTCATTAAGGTTTGTTTTCTTGGTCATACCATGAAGCCCTATTTAATTCTAATTCTGGTTTTTTTCTTAGCTATTTTACAGGGTGCTTTTTTAAGGCTTAATTTGGTTTTGCTTTTAGTTCTTGCTTGGGCAATCTTTCGGCCAACTAAAGAAGTTTTTCTGGTGGCTTTTTTTTCAGGTTTGTTACTTGATTTGGCTAAGGGTATGCCTCTTGGTCTTTCGAGTTTAATTTTCCTGGTAGTTGTTTTTCTTCTTTCCCTTTATTCACGGCGTTTTGATTCACTCTATCCTTTATTTTTACCGGTTTTTGTTTTCTTTAGTTCTTTGGTTTATAGGTTTATTTTCTCTCATTATTGGTTCTGGTTTGAGAGTTTAATCTTGGCTTTGGTGGCTTTAGGAGCCAGATATCTTTTAGTCTTTTTGGTTGGTCGGATTGATCGCAAGCAACTTAGACTTCAATGAGGAAACTTTCTACAGATATCACCGCTAAACCTGATTCTTCTTTTCTGACAGAATCAGATATAGAAAATAGACAAGGTAATAGGTTTTCTTTAGGCAGAATCTATTTTTTCTATGGTTTTTTAATTATTTGTTTTTTATTGTTAATTGGTCGTCTTTTTGAATTGCAGATTATTCTTGGCGCCAGAAATAGGCTTTTAGCTGAGGAGAATCGGATTAAAAAAGAAATCATTCCGGCGCCCAGGGGAATGATTTATGATCGTCAGGGAAAGCCTTTAATTAAAAACAAACCGGTTTACCGATTGAAAAAAGAAAATTGTGATTTGGAAGAAGGGGATTGCTTTGAGGAAATTAGTCGTGAGGAAGCTTTGAGGATTGAGGTGGCTGGTGGGAAAAAGGAAGCAGATTTGCGTTTAGATGTCGGTCGAGATTATCTTTATGGTCAGGCTCTGGCCCATGTCTTAGGTTACTTAGGCGAGGCGAGTGAAGAGGAAGTCAGAAAAAATCAATGGCAATTAGGTGATTTGGTGGGTCGGACCGGAATTGAGGAAGAGTATGAGAAGATTCTACGGGGTCAGGATGGTGGTGTTATCTATGAAGTGGACACGGCCGGGAATCGGGTTCGGGAAATTGGTCGGACAGAATCTCTGCCAGGTCAAGATCTTCATCTTTCCCTTGATGCCCAGCTCTCAAAAGTAGCTTACCAGGCCTTAAAAGGCAGACCAGGGGTCGTGGTGGTTACTGAAGTTAAAACCGGCCAAGTTATTGTACTCATTTCTTCGCCTTCCTTTGATCCTAATCAGATTAAGTCTGAAGATTTAATTAATGAGTCAAAACCCATGTTTAATCGGGCCATTAGTGGGGCTTATCCACCTGGATCAACCTTTAAAATTGTGACGGTAGCGGCGGGGATTGAGGAGGGTAAAGTTGATGAAGGAACTGTTTATGAAGACCAAGGTTTTATTCAGATTGGTGATTACATTTACAAGAATTGGTATTACACTCAATACGGTCGAACCGAAGGAGAAATTAATTTAGTCAGGGCGATTAAACGTTCAACCGACACTTTCTTTTACAAAATTGGCGAGTGGGTAGGGGCCAATAAATTAGCAGAGTGGGGTAAGGCGTTTGGTTTGGGTCGGGAAACGAGAATTGATTTGAAAGGAGAGGTTAAGGGTTTAGTGCCGACACCAGAATGGAAAGAAAAAACCATTGGCGAAAAATGGTTTTTAGGCAATACTTATCATTTTGCCATTGGTCAGGCAGACCTGTTAACAACACCTCTGCAGGTTAATATGATGACCAGTGTCATTGCCAATAATGGCAAGCTTTGTTCACCCAAAATCAAACAAGGAGATCAGACTGCTGAATGTGTGGATTTAAAACTAAAACCGGAAACTTTGAAATTAATCAAAGAGGGAATGAAAGAAGCTTGTTCGCCTGAAGGGACCGCTTTTCCTTTCTTTGATTTTAGTCCTCAAGTAGGCTGTAAAACCGGAACGGCTGAATTTGGCGATCCTGAAGACAGAACTCATGCTTGGTTAACCGCTTTTGCGCCGGTGGATGATCCAGAAATTGTCGTTACCGCTCTAGTAGAAGCTGGAGGCGAGGGTTCTTATGTGGCCGCGCCGATTGTCAAAGAAGTAATGGAGGTCTGGTTTAAAACTGATTGACAAATCCTATAATAATTGATAGAATACTATTTATATTAGATTTTAGCACACTCAAAAGTAAACTAAAGGAGGGAGGGGACCATGCTTTGGGATCTACTGAAGGGTTTCGCGGGCGGTTGTTTATTCGTAGCAGCATTCAATTACTGGAGGATAGACAAGATAGGTTACCCTTCGCCAATGCCGCCATATCGAATGTTCATGTGGGGTGGCATATTTGGACTCTTGGCCATGGGAATAATCCTGTTTCTCCTCATACTAAGAGACCCTGCGTTAGCTTGGCGCTATATCCCGAGAATGGTCCTGATTGTTGCGAGCATTGCCTCGGGAGCGGCTGCTTGCCACTATTTCATGGTGAAGAATTCCTACTAAGGGAGAGGGGGAGAGATGAGAAAGAAGGTACTGGCGGGACTCTACTACTTCAGTCTGATAGGTGCTGCTGTGATATTCGAGTATCATATCTTCAGCACCTGGCTGAGGTGGGTTCAGATGAGAGAGATTAGCATTCATCTCCTATGGGAGGTGCCTGTGCTTTTCTATATGATCTTGATCCCACTCCTCTTCATCATGACTGGAGTCATTGGGTTGACGATGACGGATAGAATCATAGCCAGAACCAGCTTCTACATTTTCATCAGCGGGCTGGTTTCGTATCCGATTGCCTTCTGGTTAGTAGATGACATACTCAACTGCCAGCCGAATCGGGTCATCGCTATGATTCTTCTCTGTTTGGTCTGGAGAATAACAGATCCTCATCCAGATCAACCGTCAAACCAATTGGTTTCGATTCAAGTTCAAGAAAACGGTTTACACCCGTAAAGTGTACGTTATTGCGAGGTCTTTCCATTCGAATGGAAAAGCGTTAAACCTCGCTACTTTTTTGCAAGAAACTTCTTATGTTATTCTAGAAGGGTGAATGAAGAGAGATTGTCTTGGTTAGCTTTTTCGGCTTTTGAGGGAATTGGTCCTAAAAGATTTGCTCTTCTTAAAAATTATTTTGGTTCGGCTAAAAAAGCTTGGCAAGCCAAGAAAGGGGAGTTGTTGGCGATTGGTTTGGGACCAAAATTAACTTCTCGGTTGGTTAGATTCAGGCGTGACTTTAATCCAGATTCGTATTTTCTTCGGTTGCGTGAAAATGAAATAGAGTGCTATTTTCTAGATGATAATCGTTACCCAGAAAGCTTAAAAAAGACAGATAATCCGCCATTTGTGTTATATAGTAAAGGCACTATCAGTCCTCGAGACAAATTAGCAATGGCGGTGGTAGGTACAAGAAGGATGACAAATTACGGTTATCAGGTGACGGAAAACCTGGTTAAGGGACTGGTAAAAGCCGGTTTGACGATTGTTTCTGGATTAGCTCGCGGGGTTGATTCTTTGGCTCATAGGGTTGCTTTAAAAGCTGGTGGTCGGACAATTGGCGTTTTGGCTTGTGGTTTGGATTTGGTTTATCCGCCTGAGAATCTTGGTTTGGTTCAGGAGATTACTAAGGATCATGGAGCAGTTGTTTCCGAATTTCCTTTAGGGGTGAGACCCACGCCAGGCAGTTTTCCATCCCGGAATAGGATTATTTCTGGTTTATCTTTAGGGACATTGGTAATTGAAGCGCCGAAAAAATCTGGGACTTTAATTACCGCCCGTCATGCGGCCGAACAAGGCCGGGAGGTTTTTGCTGTTTCCGGTCCGATTACTTCGCCAAATGCGGCTGGTCCGGCTTATTTAATTAAGATGGGAGCCAAACTTGTTTTTGAGGTTGATGATATTTTAGAAGAGTTAGGTTTTGACAAAGAGACTAGAATTAAAAGATTAAAGGAAATAGTTGCTGAAAATCCTGAAGAAGAAGTGATTTTATTTTTACTTAAGAGTCAGGCAAAATCTATTGAGGAGATTGTCCAGGAATCAGGTTTTGATCCTGGTCAGGTAATGAAGCTTATAAGTTTGATGGAAATCAAGGGTCAAATCAAAAATTTGGGTAATATGTTATATTCAATAAAGAAATGAATTTAATTATTGTTGAGTCACCAACGAAATCAAAAACTTTAACTCGCTTTTTGGGTAAAGGTTATCAGGTGGTTTCGACGATGGGTCATATTCGGGATTTGCCTAAAAAGAAATTAAGTATTGACGTCGAAAAAGACTTTAAACCTGAATATGCTTTGGTACCTCAGAAGAAAGAAGCGATTCAGAAAATTAAAGATTCCGCTAAAAAAGCTAAGAAGATTTTTTTGGCGACTGACCCGGATCGCGAAGGTGAAGCGATTGCCTTCCATATTGCCTATATTCTTAAAAGAAAAGCCGATGATTTAGCTCGAATTGTTTTCCATGAGATTACTAAAGAGGCAATTGAAAAAGCTTTGGCTGATCCTAAGAAAGTTAACCTTGATTTGGTTCATGCCCAGCAAGCCCGGCGGATTCTTGATCGGCTAGTTGGCTATAAACTTTCCCCTCTCCTTTGGCGCAAAATCCGACGGGGTTTATCAGCTGGTCGGGTTCAGTCAGTGACCGTTCGTTTGATTGTTGATCGGGAAAGAGAGATTGAAAAATTCGTTCCTGAAGAATATTGGGAGATTTGGGCTAAATTAAAGAAGCTTCTTGGTGGTCAATTAAAGGACGCCCCTATTTTTGAAGCCAAATTAATTAAGAAAAATGGCCAGACAGTCAAGATTGAGAATGAAACTCAATCTCGAGAAATGGTTGATGATTTGAAGAAGGCTAATTACGAGGTTTACGAGGTTGAAAGAAAAGAAGTTAAACAAAGACCTTTGCCGCCTTTTAGTACTTCCACTTTACAACAGAATGCGGTTCGGCGTTTAGGTTTTTCCAGTAAGAGAACGATGTATGCGGCCCAGCGTCTTTATGAAAAAGGTTTGATTACCTATCATCGGACTGATTCCTTTAATTTGGCTCAGTCAGCCGTCGAAAAGATGCGCGCCTATATAAATAGTACTTATGGGAAGGAATATGTTCCGGAGAAGCCTTATTTTTATCAAACTAAATCCAAGGTGGCTCAAGAGGCCCACGAGGCGGTTAGACCGACTGATATCCAAAGAGCGCCTAATAAAATTTCTGAAAAATTAGGTCGTGAAGAACAACGTCTTTATGAATTGATTTGGAAAAGGGCTTTGGCTTCGCAGATGAAAGCCGCTCTTTGGGATAAAACGAAGATTAAAACCCAAGCCACTTCTAAGAAAAATATTTATCTTTTAACCAGTGAAGGCAAGATTATTAAATTTGCTGGTTGGTTAATTCTTGATAATCGGCAGGAGCCAGAGGGAGGGATGGAATTGCCCGAAGTTAAAAAAGGTGATGATTTAGATTTGGTTAAGCTTAATCCCAAACAAAAATTCACCCTGGCGCCACCCAGATACAGCGAAGCTTCTTTAATTAAAGCTTTAGAAGAAAGAGGCATTGGTCGGCCTTCGACATACGCTCCCATCATTTCTACGATTCAGACTCGTCAATACGTGGAAAAGGTAGAAGGTCTTTTTCAGCCAACCCCTTTAGGGACCACGGTTAATGATTTTTTGGTCGAATATTTTTCGGAAATTGTTGATTATGATTTTACCGCCAAGATGGAAGATGAATTAGATGAAATTGCTAATGGTAAAAGAAAATGGGTGCCAGTCATTAAAGAATTTTACCAGCCTTTTGAAAAACAGCTTGAGGGAGTAGCTCAAGTGGCCGAGCGGGTTCAAATTCCTACTGAAGTCACTGATGAAAAATGTCCGGAATGCAAACAAGGGAAACTAGTGATTCGGATTGGCAGGTTTGGTAAGTTTTTGTCCTGTTCCCGGTTTCCAGAATGTAAATACACGGCTCCTTATGTGCCGAAACTTAAAGGAGTCAAGTGTTCAAAATGTGGTGGGGAAATTGTGGTCAGGAAAACTAGAAAAGGCAAACAATTTTATGGTTGCTCCAATTACCCTAAATGTGATTGGGCTTCTTGGACAAAACCAAAGTAAAAATATTGCTATTATTTTTCTTTAATTTTATCTTTTGCTAGTTGACAAAGATTTTCTTTATCTGTTATCAAATAACAGATGGCAGGCAAAAGAAAGAAAAACTTCCGACCTTCTTGGGATGATTATTTTCTTCAAATCTCTGATTTAGTTTCAACTCGGGCGACTTGCCAACGTCTTCATGCTGGCGCCATTTTGGTCAAGGATAAGAAAATTATTTCTACTGGTTATTGTGGCGCCCCTAAGGGTATTCCTGATTGTTATGCTAAGGGTTGTTTGGTGAGGGGTGGTCACTGTGTTCGGACAGTTCACGCTGAAGTCAATACTGTTGTTCAAGCGGCTTATCACGGCGTTTCCACTAATGGTTCGACTTTATATGTTAACTGGCTTCCTTGTTATAATTGTGCTAAAGTTTTGATTAATGCTGGCATTGAAAAAATTGTTTATCGTCGAGTCTATCGACCTGATCCGGAAACAAAAAAACTTTTAAGACAAGCGAAGATTAAATTAACTAAACTACCCCAAAAGAAGAAATAGTTTTCTGCCAGTTATCAGTAGTAGAAAGGACAGAATGACCTCGCCAGAATTAGGAAGAGAGCCACTTTTAGGTGAACTTTATTGTCTTAGAGCCGAATCTCCTTTTCCTCCTGAAGAAGCCCATGTTAAAGAGATGGAAATTGGCTGTTCGCCTGAATTAAGAGATACTCTTGAACAAATGGTTTCGGAAAAATATTTTAACGCTGAAGGTCTAAGACAAGCCTTGGCCGGAATCGTAGTTGGCTTTTCTTTGGAACATATTCCAAGATTAGACCATGATTTAATTACCTTAGGCAGGGATGTTTACAGCGCCCAGTCATGGCGTTATGCGAGAATTAATATTGAAAAAGGTGATCTTAGCAGGATTCATCCTCCTAAATGCATTATGGGAACTGAGTTTGAAGGCCAATTTTTGGAATTAGCGAACCAAGCAATGGCTGCTTATAATCAGATGGTTGAAATGGGAATTCCTAAAGAAGACGCTCGTTATGTTTTTCCTTGGTCTTTTGATTCGAATATGGTGGTTACCATTCAAGGACCGAAATTAGTTGATTTTGCCATTGACAATTTGAATTCACCCTATCAGGCGATGAGGGATATGGCTGAGGAGGTTCTTCAAACTTTAGGTCAAGAGTTACCAATGACGATTGAAAATTTAAAAAGGGTAGCTAAGCAAGAAGGAATTAGTTTTGAGGACCGGATGAGAATCGAAGAGATGAGAGCCGCTTATTTATATGGTTATGAAGGCGAGGTGATTGTTCATCCTCTAAGTTTCAATCCAGTTGGCCGAGCGGCGGTTGCGGCCAAGACTTGCTGGCAGGAGAAACCGCCTTCAGAATTTGTTACCGATTTTTCTAGAGAAGAACAGTTAAGGGTTTTAGAGAATATTATTGAATCAGGCCATACCTCTGTGACTGAACATCCTCATTTTCTGGTTATGGGAGCGATGAGTGAAGCTAATGGTCAAGAAATAAGGAGACATAGAATTCCTATTAGACGGGCAATGACGATTTGGGAGGCCGCTAAAAGGTATCAGGTGGTTATTCCGCCTTCAATTGAGGCCAATCCCAGAGCCAAAGAATTATTTCTCCAAACTTTGGGCTTATCAAAGGCTTTTATCGGAAAAGGCCGGGAGTTGGGTTTTCCGGAGCCAGAACTTGATCATGGGGTTCTTGTTATGATTAGTGTACCTACGTTTTTAGTGACCAATGCCACTGATATTCTTCATATTGGTAAGCGAAGACTCTGTGATAGAGCCCAATGGGAAAGTCGTGATTGGATGTTTCAGATTGCCGAGGTTTCAATTAAAAATTACCCAGAATTATTTGAAGAGCTTGGACCTAGTTGTTACAAAGGTAAGTGTCAAGAATCAAAATCCTGTGGTCATCCAGAGATTTATCAACAATGGCGAGCAGGAGTTGAAGAAACTTTAAGTCTTGACTCGCAAAAGGATAAGGGCTAAAAATAAAAACATTAGACTCTTCCTTTTTATTTCTTTTCTGCCCAGAAAGGAATTAATAATTTGTGACACCCGAAAATAGTCCTTGTACAAGATTTTCTGAAATGAAGCAGGATCTTGATTTGCATTGGTCAGGGTCGATTAGATTTGAAAGTTTTGATCCAAAGATAAAGGAAAAACCTTTACCTTCTTTTATGGAAGAAGAGGCTCCTTTTCCAGGACCAGCCGCTGAAGTTGTTGATGGCGAGTTCGGTCATATTATTATGGATGAACAAGGAGTTAATTATTATCTTGCTCCAGACAGAGAACTTGGTTGGCAGACTCGTCCTCGGGTCGAGGCGATGGTTAAACTTGTTGTTGAGAGACATGGTTTTTTGGAGGGAGATGCAGATTACAAAGCTTTGTATGCAGGAGGAGGGATGAGGGGAGGTAAAAGTATATTTTTAGCCGGATTAGGCTATGAGGCTGCTAAGAGAGGATTGAAGGTTATTCATTTGAGACCAGCAAAAGCGAGAAAAGCAGATAGACATCAGTCGTTGATTGAGGCTTTTCCTGATTCGGTCGAACTTATTGAGGTGGAAGATATCGCTCAAGCTATAGAGGTTGTTAGAAAATGTAATGTTGATTTGCTTATTCAGGATGAAATTAATTTGATAACCTTTGGGAAATCTAAAGCTTTGCCTTATCTTTACCAAAGAGAAAGAGCTGCGGTAACAATTCCTGAGATTGCTATCGCTAGGGGTATAAAGTATGCTGGTGGACTTATAGAAAGATTTGCTACTGGAGAAGCTTTCCCACCGATTTTAGAAGTCTTAAGGGCTCAGAGAGAAAATAGAGAGATTGAGTATTTTACAATGTATCCGCAATGTCTTTGTGGTGCCGGAGCAGAAACACAAGCCTTGACTGAGCTTTATTACTGGAAAGGAATGCTTAGTGATGGAGAGGAATATGTTGTGAGGCCTTTAGTACCGATTGATCAAGAAAGAGTAGCCGTTGAGAATGTTTATATTCCTGTTTGTTCGCATTGCCATGTTGAGATTCATGGCGAGAGGGCTTATAGAAAATGGGCTGTTATTAATTACGCTGGCGTTAGGAATTATACTCATTTGGATAGACTAAAATGAGAAAACCTGTTAAGGAAACGAAGAAAGGCAAGTTTATTGTTTTAGAAGGAACCGATGGGAGCGGGAAGACAACTCAGTTAAAGTTGTTGATTTTCTATTTAAAAGCAAATGGCTATCAGGTTGAAGAGGCTGATTTTCCTCAATACTACACTTCTTTTTTTGGGAAGTTAGTGGGGCGGTTTTTAAAAGGGGAATTTGGTGGCAATGATGAAGTCAGTCCTTATTTAGCTTCTCTGACTTATGCTGGTGATCGGTTTGAAGCCAAGGAAAGAATTGAGAAATGGTTGACTCAAGGCAAACTTGTGGTCGCTAATCGTTATACAGGTTCGAGTATGGGTCACCAGACCGCCAAATTGCCTAAAGAAGAACAAATAAAATTTCTTCGTTTTTTAGAAAAGTTGGAATATGAAATTTTTGGTATTCCCAAGGAGGATATTGTTATTTTTCTTTATATGCCAGTTGTTATTGGCCAGCTATTGGTTGACAAGAAGGGAAATCGTGGTTATATTGGAGGTCAGGGGCGGGATATTCACGAAGCTGATTTGGACCATCAAAAAAAGAGTTCGGAAGTTTATTTGCGATTGGTAAGAAGATATCCTTATTGGATAAGAATTAATTGTTTTGATGATGATTTGTTAACGCCTCAAGAGATTCACGAAAAGGTTTTAGAGGCTTTGAAAAAAAGAAAAATAATTAAAAAATAAAATGGGAAGGAATTTAGAAGCTGAAGGAAGGTTTGAGGTAGTTTATCTACCTGGTGAGATAGGGTGTTATCCCCATGTTAGAGATACCCAAAAAGGTGGTATTGTTAGATTTGGAGAAGGAGCCAGAACCGGTGCGGGTGATCAGCTTTTTCTCGATCCTGAAACAGCTGAAGAGGCGGCCCGATTATTAAACTCTGGAGTTAATCCTGAGGATATCGAGGGGACTTGGTAAATAAATAATTATTAAAAGATTATTAAAAAATAGGATGGAGAGATATAAAAATCAAGAAAGATCAATAAGAGTTAGATTTGAAGGCGATATTCAACAAGAAATAGTTTATGGCTCTGAGGTTTTAAATAGCTTAAAAGTAGGGGGAAGTGTTAATGTTGGTTATCCTGGAGAAATTGGCTCTGTTTCCTGTGAAATTATTGAGCCTATCCAAGAAGGAGATATTTTTATTGCTAGAGTTGAGAGTAGGTCTGGCAGAGGGCATTGTCAATTTTAATTATTACTTCTAATTGGCTTCAAGAGAATCTTATTATATAATTCTTCTGATGGATAAAATTATTGAGTGTGTTCCCAATTTTTCTGAAGGTAGAAACCAAGAGATTATTCAGGCCATTGCTAATGCCGCTCGTGATAAAGAAAAGGTTAGAGTTTTAGACGTTGAGTGGGACAAGGATCATAACCGTTCTTTAGCGACAATTGTTGGTGAACCAGAAGCGGTTTTGGTTGCGGTTTGGGAGATGATTAAAAAGGCAACCGAATTAATTGATATGGAAAAACATCAGGGTGAACATCCTCGAATTGGGGCCATTGATGTCGTTCCCTTTATACCGGTGGCCAATGTTTCCATGGAAGAGTGTGTTGAATTAGCTAAGAGATTGGGGAAAAGAGTTGGCGAAGAATTGAAGATTCCAGTTTATTTATATGAAGCGGCGGCTAGTAGACCAGAAAGAGTTAATTTGGCTAATGTCAGGCAAGGTGATTACGAGGATTTGAAAAAGGAAATTACTAGTAATCCTGAAAGAAAACCTGACTTTGGTCCGAGTCAAATGCATCCCACAGCTGGGGCAATGGTGATTGGCGCCCGGAAGTTTTTAATCGCTTACAATATTAATCTTGATACTCAAGACGTTGAAATTGCTAAAGAGATTGCCAGGTTGATTCGGGAAAAAGACGGTGGTTTTCCGGCAGTCAAGGCTTTAGGTTTTGCTATTAAGGATAAAGGTTTTGTTCAGGTTTCGATTAATTTATGTGATTTTGAAAAAACGAACATGGATGTGGTTTTTCGAAAAGTTAAGGAAGAGGTGGGAAAAAGAGGAATTAAGGTTTTTGGCTCTGAAATCTATGGTATGGTTCCCAAGGCGGCTTTAGAGGGGATTGATTTAGCTGAACTTCAATTAATCGATTTTAAAGAAGACCAGATTTTGGAAAACAAATTAAAAGAATGAAAAAATTTTTAAATGAAGTTGCTTCTAAAAAATCCGCTCCTGGTGGAGGTAGTGCTTCGGCTTTGGCTGGTGCTTTGGCTGCGGCTTTGGTGAATAAGGTTTGTCTTTTAACGATTGGTAAAGGCAAGTATCGAGAGGTTGAGGAACAGTTTAAACAGTTAAACAAGGAAATTGTTAAACTTCAGAAAGATTTGTTTATTTTAGTTGATAAGGATATGCGGGCTTATCAAGCGGTGGTTAAAACCAAGGGCGGCCAAGCGGCCACTAAAAAAGCAGCTGAAGTGCCCTTGGAGACGGCGCAAAAATCTTTGGAAGTTTTAAAAAGAGCTATCTATGCTTCTGAATATGGTAACCAAAATCTTCGCTCTGATGCTTTTTGCGCCATTGAATTGGCGACAGCGGCTGTTTACGGAGCTTTAGAAAATGTTCGGGCCAACCTTCCTTTTATTAAAGATGAAAAATATTTAGTCGAATTAAAAAATAAAATTGATGAGATTTTGAATGGAGCTAAAACGCTTGTGAAGCCTTAAGTTTTGTGTTAAAATTATTTCATCACACATATCCGGGACGAAGTTTCCTGACTGCTCCTTCCGGATAGAGGTTTAAGGAAACAAATTAATGGCCACTAAAGTATCGCTTAAAGATTTATTGGAAGCCGGAGCTCACTTCGGTCATCAGGCGCGTCGTTGGAATCCTAAAATGGAGGATTATCTTTTTGGGGTTCGAGACGGAGTCCATGTTTTTGATTTGGTCAAAACTAAGAAGGGCTTAGAAAAAGCGGCTGATTTTGTCAGAGAATTGACGGCCCAAGGTGGTCAAATTATTTTTGTCGGTACTAAACGTCAGGCCCAGGCGATTATTAAAGAAGAAGCCAAGAAAGCCAGTATGCCTTTTGTTGATCGACGCTGGTTGGGGGGAACGATTACCAATTGGCAAGAAATCAAGGGACGGATTAATCGCTTAATAGAGATGAGAGAGCAGAAGGAAAAAGGTGATTATAAGAAATATACTAAAAAAGAACAATTGTTACTTGATCGGGAAATGGAAAAATTGAATAAAAAATTGGGCGGTTTGGTTAATTTAGAAGATTTGCCAGCCGCTATTTTTATGGTCGATACCAAGACAGAGGAAATTGCGATTAGGGAAGCGAAGATGAAAGATATTCCAGTGGTGGCGATTGTTGATTCTAATTCCAATCCTGATTTGGTAGACTATCTAATACCAGCTAATGATGATGCCGTCGGCGCGATTAAATTAATTGTTTCAATTATCGGTGAAGCAGCGAGAAGTGGCCGAGAGGCTTGGCAGAAAAAAGCCAGTAAGGAAAAGAAGGAAACATCATGACCAAAATCAAGGCAGACCAGATTAAGAAACTTCGAGCTAAAACCAAGGCAGGGGTGATGGATTGTCGTCGAGCTCTGGAAGAGTCGAGTGGTGATTTGAAAAAGGCCGAAGCTTGGTTGAGAAAAAAAGGGATTGAATCAGCTTCTAAAAGAGAGGGTCGAGAAACAAAACAGGGTTTGATCGAGGTTTATCTTCATAATGATGGCAAGATTGCCGGTCTGGTTGAACTTTTGTGTGAGACCGACTTTGTGGCTCGAACAGACGAGTTTAAAAAATTAGCTCATGAATTGGCCATGCAAGCGGCGGCAATGAAACCTAAAAATGTGAAAGAGTTTTTAAAACAAGTTTGGATTCGAGACGAAAAGGAAACAATTGATTCTTTAGTCAAGGAATTAATCAGTAAGACCGGTGAGAATATTGTTGTTAATCGAGTGGCCCGTTTTGAATTAGGAGAGTAAAGTGGACGAAGTTCGTCAAAAAATGGAAAAAGTGCTCGACCTCCTGCACCAAGAACTGGTAAGTTTGAAAGTGGGCCGGGCGACACCGGCTTTAGTCGAACAAATTCAGGTTGAGGCTTATGAAACAAAAATGCCTTTGGTGGAGTTAGCAACGATTGCCTCTCCTGAATCCAACCAATTATTAATTACCCCTTTTGATCAAGCGGTTATCAGAAATATTGAGAAGGCCTTATCTTTGGATCGGGATTTGGGTCTTAATCCGGTGGTTGATGGTGAGACGATTCGTTTAACCATCCCTCCTTTGAGTGAGGAAAGACGGAAGGAGTTAGTTAAGGTTTTAGGTCAAAAATTGGAATCAGGCCGGGTGATGATTCGTCAGGTGCGTCAGGATAAGATGCAGGAGATTCGGAGTGCTTTTGAAAAAAAAGAAATTTCTGAAGATGAAAAATTTAGAAGAGAAAAGGAATTACAGGAAATTACCAACGAGTTTAATCAGAAAATTGCGGAAATAGGTAAGCAAAAAGAAGACCAATTACTAACCATCTAAATGCTTTTAACCATTATTCTCGCCTTATTAGTTTTATCCCTTCTAATCTTAGTTCATGAGCTGGGCCATTTTTTAGTGGCCAAAAGAGCCGGAATTGGGGTGGAAGAATTTGGCTTTGGTTACCCGCCTCGGATGTTTGCTAAAAAGATTGGTGAGACCGTTTATTCAATTAACTGGTTATTGTTTGGTGGTTTTGTCAGGCTTTTGGGTGAAGATTTAGAAGAAAGTGAGCGACTTAAAAAACAAGAGAGAAGTTTTTGGAATAAATCAAAAAGAGCCAGAACCGGAGTGATTGTTGCCGGCGTTATAGGCAATTTTTTGTTAGCCATTGTTTGTTTTTCGGTTGTTTATTCGGTAGCCGGTATTCCCACCAAGACTAATCAAGTGGAAATTGTCGGTTTGGTGGAAAACGGACCGGCGGTTCAAGCCGGTTTAATGACAGGTGATCTTGTTTTGAGTGTTAATGAGGTGGTGGTTGATAATGTTAATCAATTTGTTGACTTGGTTAATCAGGAAAAAGGCAAACAAATTACCCTTAAAGTAGACAGAAAAGAAAACAATCCCTGTTTGGAAAAGGTTTTAGGCGGTTTGGGTTTTAGTTGTGAGAATGGAAAATTAATTCTTTTTATGACACCGCGGGAAAATCCGCCTGAAGGCGAAGGGGCCTTGGGAGTGGTGATTAGTGATATGGAAATGAAAAAGTATCCGCTTTGGCAAATGCCCTTTTACGGAGCAAAAGAGGGTTTTAAAGAAGCTTTTGCCTGGACAGGTTTGATTGCTGGAGGTATCGGTCAAATGTTTGGTGATTTGGTCACTAAAGGCCAGGTGCCTAAGGAAATTGCTGGTCCAGTGGGAATTCTTCAATTAACTTCAACCGTGGCTCGAAGTGGCTGGCTAACTATTCTTCAGTTTATTGGTGTTTTATCAATTAATTTGGCGATTCTTAATATTTTGCCTTTTCCGGCTTTAGACGGCGGTAAATTGATTTTTATTGCTTACGAAGCGATTGCCAGAAAAAAACCTAAACCCAAGATTGAACAATGGGTTAATCTGATTGGTATGGCACTTTTAATGTTACTTTTGGCCTTAGTGACGATTAATGATGTGCGACGTTTAATTGAAACGACTTCTTTGGGAACCAAACTTCATTCAATTCTTCCATTTTAATCTTGCTCTTATAAATAGGTTTCACTATAATGAATTTTGTAGATAATTTAGAATCTTTCTAAAATGGCAGAAGAATTTGAAAAAAAAGAAATTGCTAAGAAATCAAAGAATTTTTCTCGTTGGTATACCGACGTTATTTTGAAGGCTGGCTTAGCTGATTATTCACCGGTTAAGGGTTGTATGGTAATTAGGCCTTATGGCTATGGTTTATGGGAGAATATTAAGTCTGCTTTGGATGAGATGATTAAATCAGCTGGGATTAAAAACGCCTATTTTCCTCTTTTTATTCCTGAAAGCTTTATTAAAAAGGAAAAAGAACACGTTGAGGGTTTTTCACCAGAACTGGCGGTAGTAACCATTGGTGGTGGTGAAAAGTTGGAGGAGAAATTAGTCGTTCGGCCTACTTCAGAAACAATTATCTATTCAATGTTCGCCAAGTGGATTGATTCCTGGCGGAGTTTACCCTTATGTATTAACCAGTGGTGCAACATTGTTCGTTGGGAAAAACGGACTTATCTTTTTTTGAGAACCACAGAGTTTTTATGGCAAGAGGGACATACTTGTCATGCTACCCATGAGGAGGCAAAGAAAGAAGTTGATAGAGCTCTTATGATGTATGCCAAACTCTATCAAGAATGGTTGGCTTTGCCAGGATTAATGGGAAAAAAATCTGAAGCAGAGAAATTTCCTGGAGCGGTTGATACTTTTGCTTACGAAATGTTAATGCCTGATGGTAAGGTTCTTCAGGGGTGTACTTCTCATGATCTGGGTCAAAACTTTTCTAAGCCATTTAAGATTCAGTTTCAAAACAAAAAAGGAAAGTTGGAAAATGTTTGGCAGACTTGTTGGGGTTTTTCGACTCGTTCGATTGGCGCTCTAATTATGGCTCATGGTGATGATCAAGGATTAGTTCTACCTCCTAAAATTGCTCCCAATCAAGTGGTGATTATTCCTATTAATGATAAGAATAACGAGGCAGTTTTTAAAATGGCTAGTAAACTGAAATATGACTTAGAAAAAGCTGGTATTCGGACAGTTCTTGATTCTCGGGAAGAGCAAACACCTGGTTGGCGATTTAATGAGTGGGAGTTAAAAGGCGTTCCTATTCAGATGATGGTTGGTCCAAAAGAAGTTCAAAAGAAAATAGTTACCTTAGGACGACGGGATCAACAAAAAAAGTGGGAGGTAGACTTGAATAAGGTAGTAGCAGAGACAAGAAAAACTCTTGAGGAAATTCAAGATTCAATCCTTGATGAAAGCCGGAAATTTCTAGATGATAATACTCATGAAGTTAAGGATTATCAGGAATTTAAAAAGATAATGACAGGAAAGAAAGGTTTTATTAAGGCCTTTTGGTGTGAGGATCCCAAATGTGAAACTAAAATTAAAGAAGAAACTAAAGCAACTTCGCGATTACTGCCTTTAGATGCTAAGGTAGAAAAAGGGAAGTGTGTTTGTTGTGGTCGATCTGCTCAACATCGTTGGTTTTTTGCCCAAGCTTATTAAAATAAAAAAACCTTCTTGCTTTATTTTGTTATAATGATTCCTTAATGAAGCGACGCCCCAAGATAGTTTGTTTGGGTGGGGGAACAGGTACTTACCAAGTACTTCTTGGACTTCGTCAATTTCCAGTTGATTTAACCGCTGTGGTGACCATGTCTGATTCTGGTGGTTCGAGTGGTCGTTTACGAAAGGAGTTAGGTATTTTACCGCCTGGTGATGCTCGCCGAGCCTTACTGGCTTTATCTGGTCTGCGGATTAAGAAGAAAACGCTTAACGCCCTTTTTGATTTTCGTTTTGACAATGGTGAATTGGCCGGTCATTCTTTGGGTAATTTACTTTTAGCAGCTTTAATGCAGATAACCGGTCGGACCGATATCGCTATCTCTGAAGCCGCCAGAATTTTGGAAGTTTCTGGCCAAGTCCTACCAGTGACGACAGGTAAGACCGAATTGATTGCTCGTCTCAAGGACGGGACAATTATTCGAGGTGAAACTAATATTGATGTTCGGGATATTAAACCAAAAGTACCGATTGAGGAAATTTACCTTTCCCCTAAAGGCAGAATTTTTTCTGAAACAAAAAAAGCGATTTTAAAAGCTGATTTGATTGCTTTGGGACCTGGCGATCTTTACACCTCGATTATTCCTAATCTTTTAGTTTCTGGAGTTAACAAAGCGATTAAGGATTCAAAAGCAAAAGTAATTTTAATTGTTAATTTAATGACTAAACATGGTGAGACTAATGGTTTTAAAGCCAGTGATTTTGTCAGGGAGATAAAAAAATATTTAGGGCCGGCGGGAAAGAGATTAAATTATGCTTTAGTCAGTAAGAAAGTTAAAGTGACCCCCAAAACTTTACGTTGGTATAAAAAATACAAAGCAGAGTTGGTTAAGAATGATTTAGGTCAGGGGAAAAATTTTAATGTGGTAGTAATCGTTCGAGATTTTTCTCAAAAAGGCAATCTTCTTCGTCATGATTCGCAAAAACTCGCTCGGGCAATAATTAAACTTTTGTGATAGAATTGTTTCAATGAAAAAGATCGTTACTCACATTAATCCTGATTTGGATGCCGTGGTGGCTGTTTGGTTAATCAAACGTTTTTTACCTGATTGGGAAGAGGCGGAAATTGCTTATTGTCAAGCTGGTGAAACGATTGACCAAAAACCACCAGATAAAGACCCCAATGTTTTACATGTTGATACTGGTTTGGGGAAACTTGATCATCACCAGTTGGAAGAAATAACTTCGGCCGCTGAACGTTGTTTTGTGTTCCTTAAGCAAGAAAGGAAAGGAAGTCCTTTTAAAGATTTAGATGAAAAATCTTTGATTCAAATAATTAAAGTGGCGACTGAAGTTGATAATGCTCGGGATTTGAATTGGCCAGAAACAAAAACTCATCGTTATGATTTTTATTTACATAGTTTAATTGCTGGGATTAGAGGCATGGCTGGGAGTGATGAGGAAGCAATGAATTTTGGCTTAAAAGGGATGGATGCGGTTTTCCATCAAATTAAAAAAAGTCTTGACGCTCAGGAAGAATTGAAAGAGGGGATTGAATTTTCAACCCTTTGGGGTAAAGGCATTGGTTTAGAAACTGGTAATGATAATGTCTTGTGGGAGGGAGAAAAGGGTGGTTATAGTTTGGTGATTAGAAGAGATCCGGAATCGGGCGGGGTGAGGATTTATGGTCGTTATGATACTGAGGTTGATTTGACTAAGGCTTATAATCAATTCAGAAAAAGGGACCCTAATTCAGATTGGTATTTGCATCAATCAAAAAAATTATTGCTTAATGCCGCCACCAGTCATGAGATGAAACCAACCAAATTAAGTTTAGCAGAAATAATTGAGGTTTTTAAAAAATGAAAGATTGTCTTTTTTGCAAAATTATTAGAAAAGAAATGCCAAATGATTTAATTTATGAAGATAAAGATGTTGTTGCTTTTCATGACATCAATCCCTTAACTCCTTGCCATATTTTGATTGTTCCCAAAAAACATATTGAAGGGATTCAGACAGTTAAGAGTGATGATCAAGTTGTTTTAGGTAAAATTCTTTTGACCGCTAGTAAAATTGCTAAGCAAAAGAAGTTAAAAGGTTATCGTGTTTTTTTTAATTGTGGTAAGATAGGAGGACAAGCAGTCTTTCACTTGCATCTTCATTTGGTGGGTGGTTGGAAAGATTTGCCGGAGTTTATAGAGTTAGTTAGAAAGAGACTTGGGGAAGGAGGTGCTATATGAAGTGGCAACCGTGGTACGTAAAAAACCAGGAGAATCTGATGATAAGCTTATCGCTAAATTTCGGAAAAAGGTTCAAGTAGAACAATTATTAACCGAAATTAAGGAGTTAGAATATTACGAAAAACCGTCAGTTAAGAAAAAAAAGCAAAAAGCAGAATTAAGGAGAAGACGAGTAAAGAGGTATTAATGAAAGATAAAATTCAATCAGATTTAAATCAGGCCTTAAAAGAGAGAAAGGAAAACGTTGTTTCTACTTTGCGTTTGTTATTGGCCGAGATTCACAATCAGGAGATTGCTAAACAGAGCCAATTAAGTGAAGAGGAAATTGTTGGTTTGATTCAAAAAGAAATTAAACAAAGAAAGGAATCAATTGAAGCTTATCAAAAAGGAAAGCGGAATGACTTAGTTAGTAAAGAAGAAGAAGAATTGGCCACATTGAATAAATATCTTCCTCAACAATTATCTGTCGAAGAGCTGGAGACAACTGTCCAATCGGTGATTAAGGAGATTGGTGCCAGTGGGCCAGGCGATTTTGGTAAGGTGATGGGAGTGGTGATGACTAAAGTTAAGGGTCGGGCTGATGGTCAAACAGTGAGTGAGGCTGTTAAAAAGATTTTAAGTCAATGATACCCTCTGATATGTTTATTAATAGTTGACAGCTTTGAATGATTTCCGTTTTAATAAAGCCAGTAAATCGCTCTCCTGCACAGAACAATAAGGCCCAAAAGATAATCAAGTCATTCTTAGAAAAAGAAAAGATTGACAATGTTGAAGTCAGTTTGATCTTTGTTAAAGGGCAAATAATGCGGCGATTGAATAGACAATATCGAGAGATTGATCAGGTGACCACGGTTTTGACTTTTTCCCAGCAGGAGAAAAATGAGGGGCAGGCTTTTCCAGAGTCCCCTAGAAAATTAAAGATTTTAGGCGATCTTGTTATTTGTTTAGAAGAAGCCGAAAAAAAAGGTTATTCTCTTGAAGAATTATTGGTTCATGGATTAAAGAATCTAATCAAAGCTAATGAAAGACAACAGAGTTTATTATCTCAAATATCGTCCTCAAAAAATCTCCGAACTTGATTTAACTGACGTCCGCGAAACTCTAACCAAAGTTTTGAAGTCCAAAAAAATTCCTCATGCCTTGCTTTTTTCTGGACCCAGGGGGATTGGGAAGACTTCAGCGGCCAGGGTCATGGCCAAAGCGATTAATTGTATTGGTAAGAAAAAAGATCACGAGCCCTGTAATCGTTGTCAAATTTGTCAGTCAATTACCGAAGGCCGGGCGATTGACTTAATTGAAATTGATGCTGCTTCGAATCGAGGGATTGATGATGTTCGGGAGTTGCGGGATAAAATTAAATTTTCTCCCAGCGAGTGTCGTTACAAGGTCTATATCGTTGATGAAGTTCATATGTTGACCAAAGAGGCTTTTAATGCCTTGTTGAAAACTTTAGAAGAACCGCCGGAACACGCGGTTTTTATTCTTTGTACGACCGCGCCAGAGAAATTACCGGACACGATTATTTCTCGTTGTCTCCGTTTAAATTTTAAGAAAGCGGTTGAGGATGAAATTTTTCGGTCCTTAGAGAGGGTCATCAAAGGAGAAAAACTTAAAGTAGAAAAAGGGGTTTTGGAGGAAATCGCTAAGTCAACTGATGGTAGTTTTCGGGATGCCCAAAAGATTCTTGACCAGTTGGCTATGGAAAAAAAGAAAATTAGTCTAGAGAAAACAAAGGAACTTTTAGGTAGAGTCGAAGCCACAGCGCCGGGTAAGTTATTACAACTTTTGGCTGAAAAAAATTTAAAAAGCTCTCTTTTAGAAATTGATCGGATTGTTTCTTTAGGGGCTGATTTGTCTCAATATTGCCGAGAAGTTTTGGACAAACTTCGTTTGGGTTTGTTATCCCAGGCTGGCTTAACTGAAATTAGTTCGCCTGAGGAAGTCAGGGGTTTTAATATTAGAGAATTAACTAGTCTAATTCGCCTTTTTTCTCAAGCGATTAATGACTTAAAAACTAATCCTATTCCTCAATTACCTTTAGAATTAGTGGTGGTCGAGTGGTTGGGAGATGAGCAGAAAGAAATCATTGGGGAAACAAAGAAAATTGAAGAACAACCAGTGATTAATAAACAGTCTAGTCGTCAGGATAGTGAATTGTTTAAGGAAATCGAAAATCATTGGCAAGAAGTTCTTGATAGTGTCAGGCCACTTAATCATTCGGTCGAAGCTCTTTTAAAAGCAAGTCGACCATCCAGCGTCCAGGGTAGTATTTTAATCCTCGAAGTCTTTTATAAATTTCATAAAGAAAGATTGGAAACAGATAAATGTCGGTCTGTGGTCGAAGAGGTGGTCAGTGAAGTGGCCAACAAACCACTTAAACTGCGTTGTGTTTTGGGTCAGAAAGAGGAAATAGTTAAAGAAGAAAAATCAGAACCAGATGTTTTCCAGGTGGCGGAAGAAATTTTTGGTACTCGGGCTAATTGACAAAGCTTTCTTAATTCGTTATTCTTTTCTCAATGGGAATTACTGATTCATTTCAACAAATGAGAGAGTTGAAGAAGATGCGCGATCAGGCGATGGCCATTCAACGGGAATTGGCGGCTGAAGAGATTGAGGTTGAGGATAAGGGTATTAAAGTGGTGATTACCGGTGATCAAAAAATCCAAACCGTTGAAATTAAGGGAGAAAAAAAAGACGATTTGATTGAAGTTTTAAACGAAGCGATTAAAAAGTCTCAAGAAGTGGCCGCCCAAAAACTACAGCAAATGGGTGGGGGACTAGGTGGTTTGTTAGGGAAGTAAAGAAAAGATTATTATTTTTTTGAATTTTATTCGCCTTTTTTTGGGCGAATTTTTTATGGGAAAAGTTTGAATAGGCGGCAGCGATTGTTGTGGTTTTCCCGGAGGAGGGAATCACAATGTTCGCTACCGCCTAGCTTTTTCTTCATCAGCTCTGTCTGAAGCTGATGAAGATCTGGGTTCGTGGAAACCTTTGTTTCCTGATATTCTCTATGGCTTCCATAATAGAACCCTCTGGCAGAGCTTTATCTCTGAAGATGGTTACCTCGATGACTCTCTCGTCTGTATTTCCGATCTTCAGAGTTGGCTCAAATGCTTGAGTCTCAACCGAAGCCTCTCCTTGGCTTTTTTTGATGATCTCATGCACTGCCTGGCTGATACTGTCCAGGGGCCTAGGCCCATGGATTTGGACGTAGATTTTTGCCATCATCTTCTCCCTTCATTTCCTTATGATGGTGTATCAGGCCAATTTGAAAGGCATTATAAGTGATTTTTATTCAACAGTCAATCTTATAGGATTATTTGGTTTCTTAGTTTATTTTGTTATAATTTCTCTGATGAATCTTCCCAAGCCAGTCCGAAAATTAATTGAGTCTTTTGAAAAATTACCAGGGATTGGGCCAAAGACAGCCCAGAGGTTAACTTTTTATCTATTTCATGTTCCTCAAAAACAGTTAGATGATTTTGCTGAGTCCTTAGAGACTTTGAAGAAAAACACGGTTCTTTGTTCAATTTGTTTGAATATTGCTGAAGTTGATCCTTGTCCCATTTGTTCTAGTCAGAATCGGGACAAGTCCCTTATTTGTGTAGTTGAACAGCCTTTGGATATTTTGGCTTTGGAAAAGACTGGTGAATACAAAGGCGTTTATCATGTTCTTCATGGCGCTATTTCACCTTTAAATAATATTGGTCCGGACGAACTCCATATCCGGGAATTATTGCCTCGTTTAAAAGATGGAGGAGTAAAAGAAGTGATTCTGGCCACCAATCCTAATATGGAAGGTGAGGCCACGGCCATGTATGTTGCCAAATTAATTGAACCTTTGGAAATTAAGGTGACTCGTTTAGCTCATGGTTTACCGGTTGGGGCTGATTTAGAGTACGCTGATGAGGTTACCTTATCTCGAGCGATTGAAGGTAGGAGAAAGTATTAAACTTTAGCTGCTGACCTTCGCCCAATCCTTAGGCATAAAGGGGGGAAGGTTTTCTGGCGCGTTCTTTAAGTCAACAGAAGAAAATGCTCCTGCCCTAAAATAAGCGGGCATAGAACTTGTTCTTTTTGTTCTTTCTCTTAAGCTTTCTTCAGTACCTACTTCTTTTTTAGTATCTTCTGTCATTTTTTCTCCTTTGTGAAAATTTTTAACTATTTTCAGATTAAGGATAGTTTTCATCTTTGTCAAGAGCCGTTTATTGAAGATCTGGAAGGTTTAGACTTTCTTCTAATTTGGTTTGGATTTTTATTTTAATAAAAGTAGGAAGGTTTTTGATGTCTGCTTCTGTACCACCTCTGAAGTGGCGACGAACGAAAGTGCAACCCTCAGGAAGGAAATCTAAAATTCTCAGACCGGTTTCTTCTTCATATTCTATTAAGGCCAAACGGTGTGCTTCGGTCATGTTGACGTGACGCTTATGGCCAGTAACTTCGTGAAACTGCCTTGGTCTTCGAGGTCCTTCATAGGGAGTCCGAATTGGCATTTCTGTTTCTTCGCCTCTTACCCATCTTTTTCTGGGGATATAAATATAAGTTGGTTCTCTTGGAGTTCTTTCTTCAGTTGGAATTCCTACTGAAGCTCTTTTTCTTTTTTTGCCAGAACTGGGGATTTCGACAGCAACGACTAAGTCACGATAAACTTCAGCCAGGATATTAGCTAAAACTGGTTCTTTTTTAACAATGATTTCCGGTGAAATAGCTGTCGCTCGATCAAGATCAACAATAACCAACGCTTCTCCTAGAGTGGTAACGGCTTTGGCCATAATCATATTACCTATTTGTTTAACGACTATTGTTTTAAGGTCACCAGCGTTTTGAAGGCGGACTTCAGCCCCTTCAGGCGAAACCGTGTATCTTTGGCGGTAGTAAGCTTCTTCTAAAAGTTCTTCAATTGATTTGGCTGGTTGAGGTAGATTAAGTTCCTTAAGGTCTTCTCTGGTAATAAAATGGTCAGGAACAAGCTCAATAGCTGATCTACCTAAACCTCGAAAAAAAGCGCTCATTTGAAGTACAATTGATTCCCAAGTAGATTCTTTTTCTTCTGGCGAATGGTTTTCGAGATTAATTTCCTTATACCAAAGACCATTCTTAGATCCAGCTAAAATCTGATCTTCATCACAAAGAAGAAGGTAGAGGTCAAAATTCCCCATGGTTACAATGCTAGCTATTTCAGGATAAAGATCTGATAAGACTGATACTCTTTCAGTAAAATCGTTAAGAAGTCGATATCTTCGCCTCCTTTTTATATGATCTGCAAGTTTATTTAAAAATTGAACTCTTTCTTGATGAAATCGTGGGAAAGCTCCCAGATCACTTTCGGAAGCTAAGTTCATGACATCACAAAAATCTTGGAGATACTCATAAACTTCTCCTTTAAGACCTCTTTCTAAACTTCTTGGCCAAGCAAACCTGTGAGGTAATTCCTTAAATTTCTTAAAAATCTCATAAGAGCTTACTAAAAGACGCTTGTCTACATCTCTGGAGGGTTGAGTTTCTCCTTGGTTATTTTGGTTAGGAATTTCTTGGGGTCCAAAATCAATATCTCTCATTTATCTAAAAAAACTGCCAACCAGGCAGCTTGATTTTATTATAGCAGTTCTAACAAGATTAAACTAATTTATGTTAGAATTAATTCAAGATGCCTAAATTTACTCGGGATTTGGCCAGACAAGCAGCTCAACAAGCAAGAGATTTAGGTGAAGAGATTCTTAAAGAAGGGCTGAAACAACCTGGTAAAATCTTAGAAACGGCGGCTAAACAAATAGGTATTTTACCAAAAGGCTGGGGTGAAAATTTAGAACCTTCCGTTTCTCAAGAAGTGATTAGAAAAAAGAAAACTGAATCTGAGAAAAAGCAAGAAAAAGAATTAGCTTTCTGGCGTCAAAGGAAAAGAGATTTGGCTAGTAGACCTAGAGAGGCTGTTATTTCTCAAGAGGAAATTGAAAAACAGGAAAAACAAAAAGAACTAATAGAGACAGCCAAAAAAGAAAAACCTTTACCGGAAACACCGAGTCGGACAGCGCGAGGTTCAGCCTTTTTACCTTTAAGGGTGAGAAAGAGCCAGGGAACCGGTGAGATTAAAGGGGGAATTTAAAATGAAAATTAAGCTTTACAACACTTTAAGTAAAAAGATTGAAGAATTTAAACCCTTGAAGTCGGACTTTGTCCGTCAGTATGACTGTGGACCAACGGTTTATTGGTATGCCCATATTGGCAATATGTGGCGTTATCTTATCTCTGATTTTTTGCGGAGAACTTTGGAATATAACGGTTATCAGGTCAAACAGGTGATGAATATTACTGATGTTGGTCATTTGACTGAAGACGATTTAGCCGCGGATACTGGCCTTGACAGGATGGAAGTAGCCGTTAAAAGAGAGAGGAAAACGCCTGAACAAATCGCTGTTTTTTACACCCAGGCTTTTTTTAAAGATACGGAGAGATTAAACCTTCTTCAACCTAATGTTGCGCCCAAAGCGACTGATCACATTAAGGAGATGATTGAGTTGGTTAAGAAACTGGAGAAAAAAGGTTATGCCTATTGGGCTGGGGATAAATATTTTGTTTATGATATTGCCAAGTTTAAAAATTACGGCCAGCTTTCTGGAAAGAAGTTAGATGAACTTCAATCAGGGGCGAGGTTGGAAGCCGTCCCTGGAAAAAAGAATCCTTTTGATTTTGCTTTATGGATTAAAGACCCAAAACATTTAATGCATTGGGATTCGCCCTGGGGAACAGGTTATCCTGGTTGGCATTTGGAGTGTTCAGCGATGTCCATGAAGTATTTAGGTCCGACTCTGGATATTCATACTGGGGGTGAAGATAATATTTTTCCTCATCATGAGAATGAAATTGCCCAATCAGAAGCAGCCACCGACAAGAAATTCGTTCGCTATTGGCTCCATATTCGTCATAACTTGGTTGGTGGGGTCAAGATGAGTAAATCTAAAGGCAATGTTTATTTAATTCAGGATTTAATTGATAAGGGTTATGACCCCTTAGCTTTTCGTTATTTGTGTTTGACAGTTCATTATCGGAAGAACTTTAATTTTACCTGGAAATCTTTGACTGGGGCGGAAAAAGCCCTTAATAAATTACGTCAGCAAATAGTGGCCTGGCCAGTTGGCAAAAAAACCATTCCTGAATTTGAAAAGAAATTTTTAGAAGCAATTAATCATGACTTAGAAATGCCCAGGGCTTTAGCCGTTGTCTGGGATTTGCTAAAATCAAACTATCCGGAGGCGGAGAAAAAAGCGACTCTGTTAAAATTTGATCAAGTTTTAGGTTTAGGCTTAGCTGATTATCGGTTAGCCAAACCGCCTAAAAAAGTGGAGGCTTTGGTTAAGAAAAGGGAAGCGTTAAGAAAAAAAGGAAAGTGGCAAGAGGCCGATAAGCTAAGGCAAGCAATCAAAAAACTAGGCTGGCAACTGGAAGATACCGCTAAAGGAATAAAGTTAAAACCAGTTTTATGAAAGTTTTATGAAAGAAAGAACCCTGCCCATCATCTTTCTCGTTTTCTTGGGCTTGGTCGTGATTAATTTAGTCGCTTTGGATGTTCTTTGGCTCCGTTTTCAAAAGCCTCAATCAGAGAAAGCTCTTTCGCCTTTAACTTCGGCGGAGACAGGTTCGTCTTTAGATGGTTCGGTGACCGCCGTCGTTGATACTTGTGGCCCAATTTGTCAACAACTAATTGGTCAGAAAGTGGCGGAATTGGGGGCGACTCTTTCTGGAAAAGAAACAACCACACCAACACCAGTGACTCCTTCTTCAACCAGCTCAACTTCTCAACCAACCGTCATTTATATTCCTTTAGGTGGTGGCGGCTCAACCACCAGTCGGGATTGGGCTGATGTCGTTAATGCCGAGATTTATTTGGATTTAAGTGATTATCCTAATCTTGACAAGGCTTACTTTGAGGCTTTTATCCGGGTCCAGCACGGCAATGGCCAGGCTTTTGCCAGGCTTTATGATGTCACCCACAATGTTGGCGTTCAGGGAAGCGAGGTTTCGGCTGTTAGTGAGAGTTTTGCTTTAGTGGAATCTGGTTCTTTAAGTTTTTGGCAGGGAAAGAATCTTTATCGAGTTCAGGTAAAATCTTTGACTGGCTATGAAGCCTTTTATGATTCTGGTAGAATAAAATTAATTTTGAAATAAATGAAGAATCTTTTAAAAGATAAGAAATTTTTAGTTAGTCTTAGTATTTTGTTTATTTTGATTATTCCAGCGATTTTGGTGGTTTTGAGCGCTACCTGGTTAGGTCAGAGTTGGATTCGACCAGTTGTTGAAGAAGAAGAATTGAGCGCAGTTTATGTTTCTCCTAGTGAGATTTCAAGAGATAAGGCTCAATACCAAGATAAATTTATAGTGATTCAAGGGAGGGTGACCGAAGGAGATATGGTTTGTGAAAGAAAAGAATGTCCGTCTGATGATCCCTGCTGTGGTTGTGAGCATAAAAGAGATTTGGTGGTTAGTAATTCAGGGACAACGGTTATCTCTCAGTCATCAGGCAATCTTCGCTTACTGGGGCCAAGCAAAGAATCATTTTGTCAGCGAATTAGTAATGCCTGTCGTTATGATTGTGGTGACTGGCAACCAGGTGAGGTTTATGAGTTAAGAGGCACTTTTAGAACCACACCACCACCTCCAGGATCGGGTTTAAGGATTTACTCTGATTCTTATTTTGAGGTTCAGGAAAAAAGATTGGTCAGGACTCTAGGAATTGTTGACCAGGTGAAATCTTTATTCCTTGATTTGAAAAACATTATCCAAAGTACCAGAACCAGCGGTTATTATATTCTTCATTAAAAATGGCTTTAGAGGTCGGGATGCACTTTTCGCCAACCCACAATTTGATTTTTACTTCAAAGTAGCTATTCCAAGAGCCAGAAAAGAAAGAGAAATTATCAAAAGGGATTATTTAGGGAGAATTATAGCTACCAAAGTTCCCCCGATAAGTTATAAATAATTTCTAGTGCTATAATCAAATTAGTTGATATGCAAGATCCAAAAATTCAAGCAAATAAGGAGTGGTGGGAGAAAATGGTGGCGGAAGATAATGGTTTTACTCGTCCTTGGTTGGATTTAGATCCAGATATAGTTAGACAGTATGCTGATGGCAAACTTAAAAATCCTCCTAAGCCTCTTGATCAGATGTTTCCAGTCAGTATCCTTACAAATGTAGAAGGTAAAGATATTTTATGTCTTGCATCAGGCGGTGGCCAGCAATCAGCAGTTTTTGGTCTACTAGGTGCTAATGTAACTGTAGTAGATATAGCTGAAGGACAGCTTGAAGGTGATAAAAGAGCTGCTGAACACTATGGTTACAGAATTAAAACGATCCAATCAGATATGGGTGATTTATCTATGCTAAAAAGTGATTCTTTTGACCTGGTGTTTCAAGCTCCATCAATGGCTTATGTTCCAGATGTAAGAAAAGTTTATTCCGAAGTTGCGCGGGTATTAAAATCAAAAGGTTTATATAGAATTGATGCCGAAAATCCTTTATCGCAATTTATTGAACACGACACTGCTTGGGATGGAAAAGGGTATCGGATAACTGTACCTTATTCTGTTAAAGAAAAAAAGAGAGAAGGTAAAGAGGTCACAGAATTTAGACATTATATGGAGGAGATATTTAATGGTCTTATTGAGAACAGATTTACAATAGAGCATGTTGAAGAATCACCAAGCTATAACGAGCTTTATGGTGATGGGCAACAGCCAGAGCCAGGAAGCTGGCTACACTTAGAGCTTTATATTCATGGAGCGTTTTTTATATTGGCGAGAAAGAAGTGATACAATAGCCCCATTATGTCATCACTCCAAGTCGGTATCGTCGGTCTTCCTAATAGTGGTAAATCGACTCTTTTTAATACTCTTCTTAAAAAGCAGGTGGCTAATGTGGCTTCTTATCCTTTTACTACCATTGAACCTAATATTGGAGTGGTAGAAGTACCTGATGAAAGATTAGCTAAATTAGCTCTTATTATCAAACCTGAAAAGGTGATTCCGGCGGTGGTCAAGTTTATTGATATTGCTGGTTTGGTTAAGAATGCTCATCAGGGTGAAGGTTTGGGTAATCAATTTTTGGCTAAAATTAGAGAAGTGGATGCTGTCGTTCATATTATTCGGGCTTTTAAAGATGACTCTGTTTCTCATTATTATGGTTCAATTGATCCTCAGAGAGATAAAGAGATAATTGATTTGGAATTGGAATTAGGGGAAATCAAAAAACCGACTCTTTATGTGATTAATGTTGATGATTTTGACAGTGATAATGGTAATGATTTGGTGATTAATGCCAAAACAGGTAAGGGGGTTAATGAGTTGATTAAAAAAACCTATGAACTTCTAGATCTAATTACCTTTTATACTGTTAAAGGGAATAAGGAGGTAACCGCCTGGTCTTTGAAAAAAGGTTTGACTGCTTTTGTGGCGGCCGAGAAGGTTCATACTGATATGGCTAAGGGTTTTATCAAGGCCGAAGTGGTTGGTTTTGCTGATTTGATAGCGGCTAGTAGCTGGTTAGGGGCTAAAAGCAAGGGTAAAGTGAGATTAGAGGGCAGGGATTATTTGGTTAAGGATGGCGATGTAATTGAATTTAAATTTAATGTTTAGTGGTTGTGAGAAGAAAGAATTTATGGTAAAATCTTGGGGAATTAAGGATAAAAAGTTATGCGTGATTACGAGTTAGTTTTAGTGATAGATCCAGGTTTATCTGGAGCTGATCGAAAAAAACAAGTCAATCAAGCCCAAAAGATTGTTGAAGACGCAAAAGGTAAGGTTAAGAAAAAAAGTGAGTGGGGGCAGATGGAATTGGCATACCCCATTAAGAAAAAAACCCTGGGGTATTATTTTTTATTGGAAATAGGTTTGCCTTCAGGTATTCTTAAAAAGATTAGGGATCAATTAATATTGAAAGACAAGATTATTCGTTACTTACTAGTCAAAAAGGAATGAGCGCTAAAGGAGGAATATGGCAGCTAGATCGCTCAATAAAGTTCAGTTAATTGGTAATTTAACTCGGGATCCCGAATTGCGGTACACCCCTCAAGGGACAGCCGTTTGTACCTTAGGGTTGGCGACTAATCGTTCTTGGGTGACCGAGGCCGGTGATCAAAAAGAAGATACTGAGTTCCACCGGATTGTTGCCTGGAACAAACTGGCTGAGATTTGTTCTCAGCTTTTATTTAAAGGCAGAAAGATCTATGTTGAAGGCCGATTAAAAACCAGGCAATGGACGGCTCAAGATGGCAATCCTCGTCAGACAACCGAGATTGTTATTGACGAGATGCTGATTCTTGATTCCAGGCAGGTGCCTGACGGGGGAGCAATAGAAGAGGCGGTGCCTGAAGAACCAGTCGAAATGAAAGAGGAAGTTTCTTCTGAGGAAGAAGCTGGTCCAGCTAAGGCTGAGAAAAAAGAACCGATCTCAAAGGCAACCAAGTCAGCCACTGATCAGCCAAAAACCAAAAAGGCTGATGAAAAGAAAAAAGAAGAAGAGGTCAAAGCCGAAGACATACCTTTCTAATTATTAATAATTAATAGAACTCTTAAAATCTTATGAGACCAAGATTAAAACGTCCCGTTAGGGGCTTAAAATGTTCTTTTTGCGAATCAGATGAAAAGCCTGATTATAAAGAGATCGAAATTCTAAAGAATTTTATAGATGATCGAGGTAGAATTATTCCTCGAATTCGTTCTGGTGTTTGTGCTAAACACCAGCGTCGTTTAGCCCAAGCGATTAAGAGAGCGAGGTATTTAGGTTTAATTCCTTTTACGACTCAGCCTTAAAGAAATGACTGCCCCAAAAGTTAGTCTAGAAAAAGTTACTGCTTCCGTCACTTTACCTCTTCTTTCTGGGGTTGATTTAAAAGTTTCTAAAGACCAAAAAGTTAAAGAAGGACAGCAAATCGCTGAAAGAAAAGCTTCTTTTCAGACCAAGAGCTATCATCTCCATAAATTAATTAGCGTCTCGCCAGAAAAAACAATGAAGTGTTTGGTAAAAAAACTGGGAGAAGAGGTCAAACAGGGAGAATTAGTTGCCCAAAAACAGAGCTTATTAGGTAAGGGTGAAAAATTTATGGCACCTTTAGATGGGATTTTAGATTCTTTGACTGAGGACGGGGTTTTGAGGATAAAAAAAGAGATGGTTGAAGAAAAACTGAAAGCCCCTTTTGACAGTAGGATCAGTGCTCTTTCCCCAGATTCGGTGGGTTTGTCTTTTGCGGCTTTAGAGATCAAGGGAACCTGGGGAAAGGGTGGCAAAGCGACTGGCTATTCAATGGTGATTGATGATGAGGATTATGATTTATTTTCTCTTGACACCTCCTGTCGACAACAGATTATGGCTTTTCAAGGAAAATTGCCAAAAGGCTTATGGTACAAGGGCACCAGTTTAGGTCTAGCTGGCTTTATTGTTGGCGGTTTTGTTGAAAAATCTTTAATTAAGGAAATTGAAGAAGAAGATGATGTTTTGCCAATAGTAATTTTAGGAGAAAACGATAAAATTAATGAGGAAATTTGGAAAGAATTAAAAGGCATTAATGGTAAGATGATTTTAATTGATGGTCAGCAAAAGCGAGTTTTAATTCCTAAATAATAAAATGAGATTAAGACTAAATTTAAAACAAATTAGATTAATTATTTTTATCATTGCTTTGGTTCTTTTGGCGGGGGGAATAGGTTATCGATTAGGCGGCCAAGGATTAACAATCAACTTCGGTGGGCCAAGGCGAATTAGCATTGATCGAACCGGACCGGTTGATAAAAGTCTTGATTTCTCTTTATTCTGGACGGCTTGGGATCGAGTCTTTGCTTCTTATTTAGATAAAAACGTCCTTCAGCCTCAGGCGATGATTTACGGAGCGATCAGGGGCATGGTTAATTCTTTAGACGATCCTTACACGGTTTTTCTTTCTCCAGATGAAAATAAAGAAGCTAAAGGAAGTCTGAATGGGACTTTTGAGGGGGTTGGTATTCAGCTTGGCTATCTTGATGAACAATTGGCGGTGATTGCGCCTTTAGCTGGGATGCCAGCGGAAAAGGCGGGAGTGAAAGCCGGCGATTTGATTCTTAAGATTGACGACAAAGAGACAATTGATATGAGTTTGCCTGAAGCGGTCAATCTTATTAGAGGACCTGAAGGAACAAAAATCAGATTGACCCTCATTCATCAAGGAGAGATGGAGCCTTATGAAGTTTCGATTGTCCGGGAGACAATTGTTGTTCCCAGTATTGAAATAGAATTTGTTGATGGTGGTTGCCTACCTAAAGGATCTTGTTTGCTGGCTCATTTGAAATTAATGAGATTTGGTGATCGGACCAATGAAGAGTGGGATCAGGCGGTTGGTAATATTTTAGAAAAACCTGATGTTAAGGGAATTATTCTTGATCTGCGCAACAATCCGGGTGGTTATTTAAGCGGTTCGGTTTTTATTACTTCAGAGTTTCTTAAGTCCGGGGTGGTGGTTTTACAAGAAGCGGCTAGTGGTCATCAAGAGACTTATTCAGTTAATCGCGCCGGTAGACTTTTAAATCAGCCTTTAGCGGTTTTGGTTAATCAGGGGAGCGCTTCGGCTTCAGAGATTGTGGCTGGGGCTCTTCAAGAATCTAATCGGGCTCAAGTGGTGGGTGAGAAAACCTTTGGCAAGGGCACCATCCAGGAAGCCGAAGATTTGCCCGGAGGCTCGGGTTTACATATCACCACCGCCCGGTGGCTTTTACCTTCAGGTAAATCTATTGACAAACAAGGAATTACTCCCAATAATCAGCTAGCAGATGATCCGGAGACCGAAATTGATGAACAACTCCAAAAAGCAATTGAACTCTTGGTCGATTAGAAAAATCCTGATCGGCTTAGCCATTGCCATTATTATTGTTGCTTCAGTTTTAGGTGGGGCGATTTCTGACCGCCTTTTTGGTTACAAAATTCTTGATCGTTTCTTTCCTCGAGAAGCAGGACAATTAGGACCCTTGATTACCCGCCAGCGGATTTTGACTGAAGAATCAGTCGTCATTGATGTAGCTGAAAAAGTCAGCCCTTCGGTGGTGACCGTGCGGATAGCCATTGAAGAAAGTCTTATCAGTCCTTTTGGGGTTGAACTGACACCCTTTGGTTTTACTTTACCCCAGAACCAAGGCGAACCAAAAAAAGTTGAACAAGATATTGGTAGTGGCTTTATTATCTCTCAAGAAGGGTTAATTGTGACCAACAAACATGTGGTCAGTAATTTACAAGCAGAATACAAAGTAATCACTAATAATGACCAAGCTTATAATGTTCAGAAAATTTACCGGGATCCGGTTAATGATTTGGCGATTTTGAAAATTGAAGCCAAGGGTTTGACGCCAATAGAAATGGGTGATTCGGATCAGTTAAAGGTCGGTCAATTTGTGGTTGCCATTGGGACGGCTCTGGGTGAATTTCGCCATACGGTGACCACTGGAGTTGTTTCTGGTTTGGGTAGAGGAATCACGGCCGGTTCGCCTTATGAAGGCTATGTTGAGCAACTAGATAACGTTATCCAAACTGATGCTGCCATTAATCCTGGCAATTCTGGAGGGCCACTTTTGAACTCCGCTGGCCAAGTGATTGGCATCAATGTGGCGGTTGGGGCTGGTGAAAACATTGGTTTTGCTATTCCGATTAATGTTATTAAAGAAGCGATTGACAATTTTAACCAAACTGGTCAGTTTGCTCGTCCTTTTCTAGGAGTTCGTTATCAGATGATTGATCAGGATTTGGCTTTGATGAATGAAGTTCCTCAAGGTGCCTATGTAGTTGAAGTGGTGGCTGATTCAGCCGCCGCTAAAGCCGGGATTGAAACTGGAGACATTATTACTGATTTTGATGGTCAACCAGTCAGAGAAGAAGAAGGAGGTTTGGCCAAATTAATTAATTCGAAAAAGATTGGTGATCAAGTTAATCTAAAGATTTGGCGGAATAGAGAAGAGAGTGATTTAAAGGTTACCTTGGAAGAATCTAATCAATAAGAGTCTTTACTTTTTAAAACCACCAATAATTTTTCTCAGATCTCCATCAAGGATGGCTTCGAGATTATGAAAGCCTTTTTTCAAGCGATGATCGGTGACTCGATTCTGGGGGAAATTGTAGGTTCTTATCTTTTCAGAACGTTCGCCTCGACCAATCGCTTCTCTCCTCAAATCACCTAATTGGTTTTGTTTCTTGGCCTGTTCTTTTTCCCAAAGCCTGGCTCTTAAAAGATCCAGGGCAATTTTTCGATTTTGTTCTTGAAATCTTTCTTGCTCGCAGGTAACCACAATCCCTGAAGGTTTGTGGATCAATCTTACTGCCGAGGAGACTTTTTGGACATTCTGGCCACCTTGGGTTGAAGCACGGTAAAATTGCCAGCCTAAATCTTGGGGATTAATTTTGATCTGGTTTTCGCTAATTTCTGGCAAAATAGCCACAGTGGCGGTTGAAGTATGGATTCGGCCGTGTCTTTCTGTTGTTGGGATTCTTTGGACTCGATGAACACCAGCCTCTTTTTTCAAGAGTTCGTAAGCATTTTTCCCTTTTATTCTTAAAACTCGTTGACCTAGAGTTTTAATTTGCCAGTTTTGTTTTTCGGCAAAGCGAAGATACATCCGTAAAAGGTCATCAGCCCAAATTTTAGCCTCATTACCACCAGCGGCACCGCGAATTTCAATGATGGCAATATCTTGATTCATCAGAATTTAGCCTTTCTTTTGGAGCATTTCTTTTAGGGTTTTGGGGCGTTCCTCTTTTTCTTCTTGGGTCTTCTTTTTCTTCTTCCAATCTTGAGTTTGGGCGGCTTTTTGTTTAGCTTGAAATTTTTCGACTCGTCCTTGAGTATCAATATATCTCATTTCACCCGTAAAAAAGGGATGACAAGCTGAACAAATTTCCACCCGAATTTCCGGTTTGGTTGAGCCGGTCGTAAAAGTGTGACCGCAGGTACAAGTCACTTTTGCCTCTGGATACCATTTAGGATGATTTGATTTCATAAGGGAATTTTAACAAATTTAGCTTAATTTATCTAGAAGCTGTTTCAAATTTACTTCTTCTTGAGATTTAGCTTTCATATCCCGAAGGGTGAATATTTTTTTCTTGATTTCTTCGGGACCAAGAATAATCACATAAGGGATGCCTTTTCTATCAGCGTATTTAAGCTGCTTATCTAGTTTTGTTTCCGGATCAAGATAGAGTTCGGTTTTAATCTTGGCCTGTCTTAATTTATTGGCTAATTCAGTTGAATTCTTTAATGATTCAGAATTAAAGACGGTTACCAGGACTTTGGTAGATGTAGAAGTAAGTTCAGGCATAAGGTTTTTTTCTTTAATGACATCACAGATACGATCCAGACCAATGGTGGTGCCGGTGGCAGGAATGTCAGGTCCACCAAGATTAGAAATAAGTTTGTCATAGCGACCACCACCAGTAATTGAGCCTATTTTTGGTTCTTCAACAATAGTTTCAAAAACAGGACCAGTATAATAATCAAGTCCTCTCACCAGAGTGGGATCAAATTGATAAAATTTTTCATCAACTTTTAGTTGTTTTAGATAATCAAAGAGTTGCTGAAGGTTTTTATCCGGTTTAGCTGATTTAATCAAAGCAAGAAGTTTTTCTGATTCTTGATCGGAAAGACCTTTTTCTTTAAGTTCTTTTTTGGTTTTAATTATCCCTATTTTTTCTAATTTATCAATCGTTCTTAAGAGGGATAATTGTCTACTCTCTGTTTTTATCTTTAAGTCTGACATCAATTTTAAGAGAACCTGGCGACTGTTAATTTTGATAATAAATTTTTTGAAATTTAGTTTTTTTAGACATTTATAAATAATGGCAATAATCTCGGCGTCGGCTAGGGGAGAAGTCAGACCAAAGGAGTCAATATCACACTGAAGGACTTCGCGGTATCTGCCTTTTTGAGGCTTTTCGGCCCGCCAAATCCTTTGGATTTGATAGCGTTTAAAAGGCAGACCAATTTCTTGAGAGTAGAGAGCCAGGATTTTTGAAGCGGGGACAGTTAAATCATAAATAAGGCCAATATCACGTTTGCCTTGGTCTTTAAAGGTATAAATAAGTTTATCGGCTTCTTCGCCATATTTGCCTAGAAGGGTTTCCGCATATTCTAATGAGGGTGTTTCCAGAGGTTCGTAACCATAAGACTCAAACACCTCTCTTAGGGTGTCAATGACTTTTTGGCGAATAACCATCTCTTTCGGTAAAAAATCCCGAAAGCCTTTTAAGGTTTGAGTTTTATTTTTAGCCATCTTTATTTGATCATAACATTTTTAATAATGACTGACAATTTGGGTGACTGACGGGATTCGAACCCGCAACCTACTGTTCCACAAACAGTCGCTCTACCCTTGAGCTACAGCCACCAAAAAACCAGCCGTTAGCTGGTTTCGTTTATTTTTCTTTACTTTAATTAATTAAATCATCTTTTCTCTTCCATTACAAAACCAACCAACGATTATTCGCGGTTTTGGCAATGATGGTGAAGAGATAAAGATGTCATCTCGGACATATTTTATTATTTAGGGATTTATTTGTCAAGTTTATTTTTCTTCGGGGGTTGAGGTTTCTGAAGGAGTTTAATTGGTGACAACCCGAATCAAATCAGCCGTAACCATCTTTTCGCCATTTTCTCCAGGGATACCCACCACTACCAAACGGTCATCTTCTTCGATATCGCTGAAGCTAATTTTTTCGATTTCTTCATCAATTTTCTTAGTGATTGTTGTCTGACTGCCAATTTCAATCATATAAATATTTTCATTTTTAGGATGTTTGATGGTCAGAACTTTTTCTTCTTGAGAGATATCGGTAACCACACCGAAAACGACTTCGGTTTCTGGTGTTTGGAATTCTTCGATAACAATAATTCTTTTGCTATTAAGAGTTGTTTGACTTTCAGTGTAACCCAGGGCAATTATTTTACTACCGACTGAGAGATCTTCTAATTCGATTTCGTCTCTATCTGGATTAATGATAACAGTTTCATCATCGATTTTAACTTGGGCGTCACCTGATTCTATTTCTATGGTTAGGGTTGAATTGGCGATTGATTTTAAAGTACCAACCAAAGCGCCTTTTTTCTCTTCATCAGCCGCTTGAAGAACATTTTCAATTCTTTCTTGAACTTGTTCTTTGATTCTTTCATCATCAGGTGAGGGAATTGGGGAAGAAAGAGCATCTTCATCTTCTTGAGCCAAAGCCCCAACTGAAAAAAGACTAAAAGATAGAAAGATTGATAAAAGTAAAATGGGTTTTTTCATTATATTTTATTATATACTTTATATTTCCGCGGTTGAATAGACGACAGTTAAACTTTCAGTCGCCTCGTCACCTTCATCATTAAAAGCAGAGATTTTAATTTGATTATCACCACCACTAAGAGAAATTTCGGTGGAAAAACTACCATCTTCATCAGCTTCTAGTAATTTTTCTCCTTCAGGATAAGTGATAGCGACAATGGCTTGAGGAATTGTTTGTCCAGAAACTTCAATTAACTCCTGGTCACTGATAGTATTATTTTTAGGAGAAATAATGGTTAACTCTAGAGTTGGAGTTGGCGTTGGTTTAATTTCAACTTCTTCTTCAGCTGGTGCGGTTGTTGTTGGTGCCGTTTCTTTAAGGGCTTTGTTTGCCGTCCAGATGCCAAAGGTAATAATTAAACCCAAACCAAAACCGATAATAATTGCAATGAGGACTTCTTTTCTCATTTAAAGTGGCAGATAAAGTGACTATAGACCAAAATTATCCCCTTGTCAAGGCACTAGTTTTGTGTTAGATTTTTTCTTGATGGAAATTACTTATCTGGGTCATTCATCCTTCCGGATTAAAGGTAAAAAGAACATTGTTGTCACTGATCCCTATGGAGATGAGGTTGGTTTTAAAATACCTCGAGTGACCGCAGATATTATTACTGTTTCCCATCAGCATCATGATCATAATAATATCACGGCGATTAAGGGAACGACTAAAAGAGAAGATCCTTTTATTGTTGATGGGCCAGGAGAATACGAGGTTGGTGATGTGTCTATCTTTGGTATTGCCAGTTATCATAACAAGTCTAGTGGAAGAAAAAGAGGCGAGAATACAATTTATTTAATTAGTCTTGATGGTTTACGTTTAGCCCATCTAGGTGATTTGGGCCAGAAATTAAATGAAGCCCAATTAGAACAACTTAATGGCGTTGATATTTTGTTTATTCCGGTTGGTGGGACTTTCACTATCGATGATAATGAAGCGATTGAGGTTATTAGTCAAATCGAGCCCCAGATTATTATTCCGATGCACTATCTTGCACCAGGGATGAAAAAAGATTTTGGTGTTAAGATTACGGTTAACGACTTTCTTAAAGCGATTGGTGAAGAGGGAAACAAAACTAAGGACAGATTAATTGTTTCTAAAGATAAACTGCTTCCAGAAAGAGAAATAGTGGTTTTAAAGAGAAAATCTTAAACGACTATTAGTTATTATGGCTGAAGAGATCCGTATTCCACCTCACAGTGAAGAAGCTGAAGCCTGTATTTTAGGCTCTATTTTGATTGATAAAGATGCGATTGTCACAGTGGCTGAGTTTTTGCGCCCCGAACATTTTTACAAAAAAGCTAATGGCTTGATTTACGAAGCAGTTCTTCACTTATATGAGTTGAGAGAGCCAATTGACATTGTCACTCTTAAAGAACGTTTAAAAAAAGATAAGAATTTGGAAAAAATAGGTGGTTCAGCTTACCTGACTAGTTTGGTTAATGCCGTGCCAACCGCCGCCCACATTGAACAATATGGACGGATGGTTAAAGATGATTTCACTAAAAGAGAATTAATCTCCGCCGCTTCAAAGGTGACAGAATCAGCTTTTGATGAGGGCCAAGAAGCGACGGCTGTTTTGGATACAGCCGAACAGTTAATTTTTGCCTTGTCCCAAAAACATCTGCGTCAAGTTTTCCAACCGATTAAGGAAGCCTTGGCTGAATCTTTTGATCGTTTGGATGAGCTTCATAAAAGAGCTGGGGGTTTGAGAGGGGTGCCAACTGGTTTTAAAGATATTGATAACACTTTGGCTGGTTTACAGCCTTCTAACTTGATTATTCTGGCTGCCAGGCCAGGCATTGGTAAAACCGCTTTGGCTTTAAATATTGCCCAGAATGTTAGCGTTAAAGAGAAGTTAACAATCGGTTTTTTCTCTTTAGAGATGAGTAGTGAAGAATTGGTTGATCGGGCTTTGGTAGTTCAGGCGGATATTGATGCTTGGCGAATGAAAACAGGACGCTTAGATGAAGAAGATTTTACAAAATTATCAGAGGCGATGGGAGTTTTGGCTGAAGCCCCCCTTTATATTGATGACACGCCAGCTTTATCGGTTTTGGAGATGAGAACTAAGGCGAGGCGATTGATGGCCGAACATGGTTTGGAATTAATTGTTGTTGATTATCTTCAGTTAATGAGGAGTTCGAGTCGGCGGGAGAGCCGAGTCCAAGAAGTTTCGGAAATTTCTCAAGGTTTAAAAAATTTGGCTAGGGAATTAAAAGTACCGGTTTTAGCAGTTTCTCAGTTATCAAGAGCGGTTGAACAACGAGGTAGTCCACGGCCGCAATTAGCTGATTTGAGAGAATCGGGCGCCATTGAGCAGGATGCGGATGTGGTGATGTTTATTTGGCGGGAAGATGATGAAGATGTCGAGAGTATTGAATTGGAAGTCGCCAAACATCGTAATGGGCCTTTACGTCGAATGAAACTTCGTTTCCGAGGTGAAAGAATCAGGTTCTATGGGATGGAAACTAAGAGAGAAGAGGAATAGTTAATTTAATTCAGAAAAGAGGTGATAATTATGGGTAATCCTAGAGAAAGAGGTCAATCTTTAGAAATCCCTTGTGAGGTTACTTCTTTAAATTCTTTGAGGTTTGGTAATGTTTTGGTTCCAGTAGTAGTAGTGGGTCTTGGCGAGCCAGCTCTTCCTTGAGTCCCAAAAGAACACTTGACGATTGAGGAGCAGGGAGCAGATGAGGTTTGTGAGAAGGGTTTAAGAGTATCAATGAAAGCGGAGGTTATCAATGATGAAGGCGAGACTTTGTTATTGAGATGTGGCGATGATCAATATTTAGTTTGGACTTTTAGGGTAAACAAGAACTTACTAGAAAAGAAATTAGCCGAGAGAAAGAGATAGCTTCAAATTTAATCCCTATTTTGATAAAATAGTAATTGCGCCGAGGTGCTGGAATTGGTAGACAGTCTGGTTTCAAAAACCAGTGGTGTGAAAGCACCGTGCGGGTTCGACTCCCGCCCTCGGCACTTATGATTTCTGTTAATGATTTAAGATCAGGAACTACTTTTAAACTCGATGGGGTTCCTTTCCAGGTTCTCCAGTACAAACACACTAAGCTAGGCCGGGGGAACGCCAATATTAAAGTTAAAGCCCGGAATTTAAGGACAGGGGCGATTACGGAAAAGACCTTTATTTCCGGGGCTAAGGTTGAGCCAATTGAAACCTTGGTTAAAACTCTTGAGTTTCTTTATCAGGATGGCAACAATCTTTATTTCATGGATCCTCAGAACTTTGAACAATTTTCTCTCGACAAATCAGTTCTAGGAGAGAGAGTGAAGTATTTGGCTGAAGAGGGTAAGGTTAAAACCATTTTTTATGAAGACAAGCCTTTGTCAGTTGAATTGCCCAATTCCATTGTTTTAGAAGTGATTAGTGCCCCTCCTGGAGTTAAGGGTGATACCACCACCGCTTCGACCAAGCCAGTGACTTTAGTCAATAGTTTAATTATTCAAGTTCCTTTATTTATTAAAAAGGGAGATAAGATTAAGGTTGATACCCGGTCAGGTACTTATATTAAAAGGGTTAAGTGAAGTAAACGATTAAGAGAATAATCGCGATTAGGAATAATTGAGGAATTAAGCCGTAAGGAAATTTTAGTCTTCGGTGGAACGAATTATGGAATTCTTCTAGTTGCTTAATCGGGAAAGGACGATAATCTAGGAATAAGGCTGGGGCTTCAATTAAGTCAGGCGAAAATCCTAAGATGACGCCTGACCAGAGTTTAATTGAAAACTTTTCTCCTAGTTGGAAAATAAGGAAGACAGCCATAGCGGCTACGGCTAAGTCAATCAGGGTATCAATGATGGCTTTCTTTTTGGTTTTGGTTCCGTGAGTTAAACCACTGCCGGTATCCCAATGAGGAATGACATCCATAATATAATGAGCGATAATCACGAGAGGAAAACTGATGAAGGGAGAAGGAATTCGACTGACGATTAGAGCCGATGCCAGTGAATGGGTAGTTGATAACATTTGACGTCAATTTAGTATAATATCTATAATAATCATTGTCAAAATAAAATGTTACCTTTACTTTTTTCTATCGGTCCAATCAATTTTTATACTTTTGCCTTATTTTTAGCAATTGGTTTCTTCTTGTCAAGTTTTTTGATTTGGCGAAGATTAAGAGATTTGGGGATCGATGAGGAGGAAATTATTGATTTGATTCTTTTAGCCTCTCTTTCTGGCCTTATCTTTTCTAGAATCTTTTTTGTCATTCAAAACATTTCTCTTTTAGGTTTTGAACCTGGCAATTGGCTTTTAATCAATAAATATCCAGGCTTGTCTTTTTGGGGAGGAGCGGGAGGAATCCTTTTGACTGTTTTTTGGTTTAGCCGGAAAGAGAGTTTAAATTTTTGGCAGGTTTTGGATGAGTTTGTTTACGGTTTAATGCCTTTTTTTATCTTGGTTCAGGTTGGGGCTTTTTTTGATGGTTCTGGGTTTGGCAAGCCAACCACCATGCCTTGGGGTATTTATATTGTTGGTAGTTTAGTAAAGAGGCAACCCCTGCCTTTGGTGGTGGCCGTTGCTTTTTCAGTTCTTTGGCTTTTCTTGATGAGGATTGAGAGACATTGGCGAACCTGGGAATGGTACAAAAGCAAGGCTTATGGTTTGGTAGCTCTTTTGTTTATTTTTATGATGATGTTAGTTAATTTTTTGGTTGCTTTTTGGCGTGAAGGTTTGTTATACTGGCAGTGGCTTGAGATTGGCTTGAGTTTAATTTTAACAATCTTAACCGCTGTTATAATTTATATTCGTTCTGGAAGGAGGACATTTGGCGAAACCAAAGAAAAGAAAAATTAGAGTGGCTCAACAGGTCAAACAAGTAATTACTTTTCCTGCTAAGGTTTTAGAGCCAGTCAGAAGCTTTCTTAGTCGAGAAGAAAAAAGACTTCAGAAAAGGAAAAAAGAAATAAGTGAAGCTGATCCTTTTCAAGATAACCGTCGTCTTTCTGATAACGCGGCTCCCGATGCTGATGCTGAGGAACAATCTGGTCATGAGCGAGCGAAGGCCATAAGAGATCAAGTTGATCGCAAATTAATTCAGATTAGGAAGGCCTTAAGTCGGATTAAAATTGGCAAATATGGTATTTGTGAGAAGTGTGGTAAGATGATTGACACTGATCGCTTGATGATTATGCCTGAAACAACAGTCTGTGTTGATTGCGAAAAGAAAAAAGGAAAGTAGTGACAACTTCTTTAAGCCCCAAGATTATTTTTGAAGACAAAGTTATTCTTGTGATCGATAAACCAGCCGGGATGGTCGTTAATCGAGCCGAAACAACTAAAGAAAAGACAATTCAAGATTGGGTTGGTGATTATTTAAAAATTAAGGGGAGGGGAGTCGGTGATCGGGCTGGGATTGTCCATCGTTTAGACAAAGAAACTAGTGGTTTGCTTTTAATTGCCAAAACACCAAAAGCCTTTGAAAATCTTCAAAAACAATTTAAAGAAAGAAAAGTAGAGAAGTGTTATCTTGCCTTAGTTCATGGAAAGATTGAACCAAAAGAGGGTGTAATTGAAGTCCCAATCTCTCGCAGTCCTTATAATCGTCAAAAATTTGGGGTTTTTTTGGGAGGGAGGCCAGCCAAGACAGGTTACAAAGTGAAAAAATATTATTCTGATTACAGTTTACTAGAATTGTTTCCCAAGACTGGTCGAACCCACCAGATTCGAGTCCACTTGAAACATTTAGGTCATCCGGTTGTCGCTGATGAAAAATATGCGGGGCGGAAAATTGCCAGGAAAGACCGTCAGTGGTGTCCTCGCCAATTTCTTCATGCTTCCTATTTAAATTTTATTCATCCAGATACTGGAAGGAAAATTGGGTTTAACAGTCCACTTCCAAAAGATTTAAAAAGAGTTTTGAATAGCTTGAATAATAAGTAACAAGACTTTACTCTCTTTCTTTTTCCTTTTAGACTATTATTATATTGATGGTTAATCTTTCTTTAGTTTGGACCGTTGCCATTGTTTGTGGTTTAGCCTTTTTGGGCGGTTTTTTAGCGAAGAAACTTAAGCAATCAACGATTATTGGTTACTTATTGGCTGGGATTCTCCTTGGTTCTTGGATGATTAACTATCTTCAGGCAGGCCAGATTCTTTCGGGCTTGGCGGAAATCGGTGTGGCTTTTCTGATGTTTACGATTGGTTTAGAACTTTCTTTGAAGCGGCTCTATCGGGTTCGGGATATTGTTCTCTGGGGCGGCATTCTGGAAATTTTAGGCGTCATTTTTCTAGGAGTTTTGGTTTTACCTCTTTTTGGCTTTGATTTTTACTCTTCTTTGTTTATGGCGGCTGCCTTTTCTCTTTCCTCAACAGCCGTGGTCGTCAAAATCCTTTCCGAAAGGGGTGAGCTAGACACCCTTCATGGAGAAATCATGTTAGGCTGGCTTTTGATTCAGGATTTAGCCGTTTTACCGATGGTCGTTATTTTACCGGCGATAGCCGGCGTCGGTAATGGTGGCTGGGGCGAGTTTGTTCTTTCAGTTATTAAGGCGATTGGTTTTTTAATAGTTACCATTCTTTTAGGAAAAAATGTCTTACCCTTTGTTATTGGCAAGATTGCGGATCTTAAATCAAGGGAGTTATTACTTTTGGCGGTAGTCGCCATTTGTTTGTTTCTGGCTTTAGCTAGCGCCGCTTTAGGTTTGTCCATTGCTTTGGGGGCTTTTCTGGCTGGGATTATTATTTCCGAGACAAGCGAACGCCACGCTATTTTTAGTCAAATTCGGCCTTTAAGAGATATTTTTGCCATTCTTTTCTTTGTTTCTTTGGGAATGTTTTTAACCCCTAAGTTTTTATTAGTCAATTTACTGCCAATTCTAGGCTTGTCTTTGGGAATTATCTTCTTTAAATTTTTAATTATTTTGATTCTCACTTTTTATCTTGGCTATCATGCCCGGACAGGTATTTTGGTGAGTTTTGGTTTGGTTCAGGTAGGCGAGTTTGCTTTTATTTTGGCCTCTTTGGGTTTGAATCGAGGTTTGATTGACAGTTACCTCTATTCCCTGATTTTGTCAGTGACTACCTTAACTCTTTTGTTAACCCCAGGTTTGATTTTCCTTGCCCCTAAATTTTATCTTCGCTTAAGAAAAATTAGCCAAAAACATTTTCCTAAACTTTATCAATATTTATTTACCCGCTATGATTCTTCGCGACCCCTGGCCGCCGGATTAGCTTTGGAAAATCATGTGGTTATCTGTGGCCATGGCCGGGTTGGCAGCTGGATTGCCCGAGCTTTAAGAATGCTAGGAATACCTTTTATTGTTATTGATTATGATCATCAGGTAATTAACGTCCTAAAGAAGGAAGGGATTCCTGCCCTTTATGGTGATCCGGCTGATATTGATGTTCTTGATTACGCTCAAGTAGATAAAGCCAAGGTGGTGATTCTGGCGATTCCCGATGAGATCACCCAAGAAATGGTGGTCACCAATTGTCAAAACCTTAATTCCAAAATTAAGATTATTTCTCGGATTCATCACGCTAGTGACCAGTCGCGCTTAAAGGCCCTAGGCGTGGCTTCAATTATTCAACCTGAGTTTGAAGCGGCGCTATCAATTATTCACCGATCCTTACATTTTTTCGGGATTGATAAAGAGGAAATTGCTAAAAAAATTAAAAGAATTAAAATTGAACACGGTGTCGAATGAAAAAGAAAAAAGAACCTCGCTGGGAACGTGAGCAAAAACAAAGGAAAGAGAATCAGTCAAGGAAAGTAATTATTTATATTCTGGTTTTTATCTCCTTGATTCTTTTTGTCGGTTTTGGTTGGCGAATTTTGAATCTTTTTAGGAACTCGGTCTGGGATGGGGATAATAGACTGAATTTGGTTTTAAATATTCAGCCAGTCGCTATTGCTTCTTTTGATCCGGGATCCCAAACAATGAGCTTCCTGACAATTCCTGATGGTACCTATATTGAAGCGGCCGGGGAGTATGGTCCCTATCGAATCGAAAAAATTTATCCTTTAGGTGAACTTGAAGGTAAAGGAATAGAATTATTGGCTGACAGTATCGAACTTTATTTTGGCATGCCAATAGATGGTTGGTTAGATGTTAGGGAGAACTGGCAGATGTCAGCCGGGATTAAGAGTTTTTTCTCTCGTTTGATTGGTTTGACTTTGAAGGACAAGTCTTTGACTAACCTCAGTCGTTGGGATTTATTTCGACTCTGGTTAATGGTTGCCCGAACCAGGAGTCACAAAATTGAAATGATTGATTTAGGTGAAACGACAGTCGCCGAGGATTTTATCTTACCAGATGGTCAAGAGGCACAGAGAATCGATAATCAACGGATTAGTCGGGTGGTCAATAATCTTTTTACTGATTATCGTTTACGTGAAGAAGGTTTAGCAATTGCGATGATGAACGCCAGTGGCGAAACCGGTTTGGCCACTAAAAGAGCCAGGTTAATTACCAATATTGGCGGCCGACTTATCGAAGTAGGTGATTGGCCAGAAAAGGTAGAGGGTTGTCAGATTAAAACCACCTCGGCAGTCAAAAAGTCTTATACCAGTCAAAAATTAGCCAAGATTTTTGACTGTCAAATTCAATCTAACTTAGGTGAAGATTCACGTTGGGATATTCTTATTATTTTAGGTCAGAACGAGGAAAGTTAAGGTTCTTCTTCTTCACCCGTAGGTGTAGTTTCGGGACCATCCTGATAAATAGTTTTAAGGGGAAGGTAAGAGAGATAATTACTGCCAGAGGGCGAGAAAGAGGGTAAATTATGAAAACGGCTACTTCTAAAAACTTCTCGGACAAAGATTTCTAAATGATAACGGTCAACTGCTTTAACTGAAACTTGATAACGATTACCACCTTTGATGAGTTTGATTAAGCGAATAGAGAGGTCATCGGGGACCGTTCCTAGATAAACATTTTCTTCATTAGTCACACTGATGGCTCGTTTTTTGGGGACTAATTTCACATTTTGGCCATTACTTAGATCAGAAAGAACTTGACTTGAGGCTAAACGGATTAATTTGATTGTCTTTGTTTTGCCTGGCTCTTCGATAAAGAGATTACCGCTTAAATAGGTTTTTTTCTGTTGTGATTTTTTGTTTTTTTTACCTAAACGCTGAAGGTTTTTGCTAGCAATTGGATTGTATGGGTCATGAGTGAGAACTTGACGATAGGTTTTTTGGGCTTGGTTAATTTTGCCTAATTCCCAATAAGCTCTTGCTAAACGGTTTAGGGCGGGGATGTTTTTATGATTATCATTAATCAATTCTTGATTAAGTTTAATTGCTTTTTGCCAATTGCCATTATTGGCTGCTTGAATCGCTTGTTTTTCCAGATTATTGTTTATCATTGGTTTCGACAATATAATAAATCACGATTAAGTGTCAAGTCCGTGTTTTTTTAACCTAAATTTGCTAAAATTAGACTTAATGTCAGGTCACTCTAAATGGTCGACCATTAAACATCAGAAAGAAGCCACCGATATTAAAAGAGGTAAGGTTTTTTCTAAATTGGCTAAGGCGATTACGCTGGCGGCAGGTGAAGGAACTGACCCAGAAAAGAATTTTAAATTAAGGCTGGAAGTGGAAAGAGCCAAACAGGCAAATATGCCTAAAGAAAATATTGAAAGAGCGATTGCCAAGGTGACAGGAAGAGGAGAGGGTAAACTTGAAGAGGTGGTTTATGAAGGTTATGGTCCAGAGGGAGTGGCGATTATTGTTGAAGCAGCGACTGATAATCGCAACCGGACAACAGCTGATGTTAAGAACATTTTTGAGAGGGGAGGGGGGAGCTTGAGTGGTTCGGGAGCAGTTGATTATCAGTTTAAATCAATGGGTTTGATCACGGTCGAGAAGTCGAGTAAGACTGATGAACAAATTTTAAAAATTATTGATTTGGGAGTCGAGGATGTTGAAGAAGTGAGCGATGCTTTGGAGATTTATGTCAAGCAAGGTAAATTAGCTGAAATTAGAGAACAGTTAAGTCAGGCCAATTTTAAGGTTTTGAATGCTGAGTTAGTTAAACAGCCTAAAAATGAAATTAAGATTATTAATCCAGCTAAAGCCAATAAAGTGCTTAAATTAATGAACAGCCTTCACGAACATGATGATATTCAACGAGTTTTTGCTAATTTTAATATTCCCGAAGAGGTTTTAAAACAAATTGATGAAGTTTGAAAAAATTACTATTTCGAAAATACAGAATTTTAAAAGACCAAATTTTATAATTCTTATTTCTAAAAGACAAAGATTCATTATTAGCGCTTTTTTGCTTTCAATTGGTTTACTGGCCATTCAGTTTGCCAATATTTCTTGGCGCTATCAAGCTATTTTTGGTTTAACGGTCTTGACTTATATTTTATCGGCTTGGTCATTAAGAGAAGGGCTTAATGGAATTGAGTGGTTAACGGTTTTGATTTTACCTACTTTATTTACTGGTGGTGTCGGGCTTTTTTATTTCTTGTTACCTTCTTCTTGGTTGACTCGTTTGCCAGTCGCTTTTCTTTACGGTTTAGGCCTTTACGTTTTGTTGTTGACCGAAAATATTTTTGCTGTCGCCGCTATCCGTAACATCCAATTACTTCGAGCCGCTCACGCCGTAGGTTTTTTATTAACCCTTTTAACCGGTTTCTTTCTTTATAATACGATTCTTTCTTTTCGTTTTTCTTTTTGGCTTAACTTTGTTTTAGTTTTTATTGCCAGTTTACCTCTGATTATTCAAGGACTTTGGTCAATTAATCTTGAGGAAAAAATTAGCCAGCAAATTTGGTTTTATTCGGTGGCACTATCTTTGATTATTGCTGAAGGTGCCTTGGCCCTATCTTTTTGGCCGGTAACGGTCTCTGCCAGTTCTTTGGCCTTGATTACGATTATGTATGTCGTTTTGGGTTTGACCCAGCATCATCTTAGCCAACATTTGTTTAAAAAAACGATTAATGAATATCTTCTTGTTGGGATTGTTGTTTTGGCTGTTATAATATTAACCACTCAATGGGGAGGTTAGAATGAGCGAACGGCAGGAAAAAGGAGAAGATTTAGTTAAAAGAATTAATGTTCCAGGCAGAGCAGCGATTTACGAAGATTTTAGTTTTAGCGCCTCTAAAAGGTTGGCTGAGGAAGGTGGAGAACAGTTACCCTGGACAACAATGGTAAATGTAGAACACACTTCTTGGTTTGGTAAAACCGGAGGAGAATGGGTGCCAACAGTTCCAGGAAGAAAAAAACCAAGAGTTTTTTATGGAGAAGACGGGAGGATTATCAAGGGTCCAAAAACCCAAAAACGTTCCCCTTCTAAAGTTAAGAATGGAGGTGAAAAAGCAGTGCCTGAAGAAAGAATAGCTTCTGGATTTAGAAGACCTACAAAAGAAGAATTAAATGATTTAAATCAAGATCCTGTGATTAAGAAAGCAAGAGATTTGGGTGGGGTAGTGGCTGGTATTAAAGATATGGGTAATCAAGAAGAATCGATTACTTTAGGAGAATCTCCTAAGAAAAAATAAATTAAGAATTTAAAAAAATTCCAAAATTTTTTTGACAGACACAGAAAAAGGGGAGTAGGGTGACTAAAAGAGCTGAACAAAGAGAGAAATATCCCATAATAAACAGTTAGTTTTTCACGAATAAAGACCTATAATTTTCACAAAACAGCAAGAAAAATCTTTGACTGCTAATGCTGAAGAATTAGGCAGGACCTCCTCTCTAGGAATGATCGTTAATGAAAGGCCTCGGAGTAGGCCTACCTCTCTCTTAAGAGTCTCTCTAAAAGAAAGGCTATTTTAGCCTTGAAAAGTATAAAAAAGAGCGATATTTCCATAAAAATTGATAGTAATCCTGATATGTTTTGATATAGTTGACTGTTAGGGTTGTGGATAACTAGGAAAGGGTTAAAACAGGACCCGTGATAGGAAGAAGATAAGTAATCATGGCTCTAGGGTGTTTAGATAACAAGGTTCCTCTCTTATACTCCCCAGAGAAGACATAGGCTTTAGAAGAGAATTGAGGAAGTTAGGCAATGCGTAATGTCGTACAATAATACTTTTGCGACGTTATAGCCGCTAGCTTTTGGAGGAGGGTTTAAAAGGTGTTTTTTAAAACCCTTCTCGTTATCTTTATTTCTGTTTCTTTTCGATGGCCACTATTTCTCTTTTATATTTCTCTGTTTTTTTGGTCAAATCTCTAAAAATAGCTTTCCCAACAAAACCCGAACTTATGGAAATAAGGGCTCTCCCCTACTATAGGATGTCTGTCTATTTTTATTATTAAAATTCTTAAAAAAATTCTGAAAAATTAATCATTTTGATCAACCAATTATTTTTAATGATTAAGTTGATTAGCCCCTTTTAAAAAAGGCCTCAGAGAGCCTCTAAAGAGCTTATTAGGTTTGACAAAGAGCTTTTTTTCTGTTTAAATGGTTTTTCTCCTGTCCAATTTTTATGGCTTATTCAGAAATTTTTCCTGGAAAAGAAAAAAGATTACCAACTGCTTTGGCTGTTGGTTTTGATTTAGATGATTTTATTTTTGACTTGGCCGAACCTTCGTTAGAAGTTCTTAATCAAAGATACGGCACTAATTTTCAAAAAGCTGATATTAGGGATTTTTGGTATATCCGGGCTTTTCTTGAAGAAATCGGTCTTCCAGAGGAAGAAATTGTTGCTTTCCATGAAGAACTTTATTTTTCACCTGACAGACATCGGGTTTACGAAAAATCGCCAGTTATTCCAGGAGCAGTTGAAATGCTTAACGGCGTTTATCGTTTTCATCGTCCCTTTATAGTCACTTCGCGTCCTCCAGGCCTTGAAGAGACAACGGCAAGACAATTAGAAACAGCTGGTATTAACTGGGTTAAAGGTGATTGGGCTAATGGTGGTCATCTTTTGATTCGTGACGAATATTATTGGCAAACAATGACGGGTGAAGAGTTTAAATTAAGAGCGGCTAGTGGAAGCTTTACTAACGGTAAGTATAAAGATTTTCCTGGACTTAACGCTCATTTTGATGATATGGGTTTGCTTCTTGATCATCCTTTAGCCGCTGATATTAAAAATAAAATTTTTATTCTTTTTTACAAGTATAATCAAGGAGTTCCTCAAGAAAATCTGGTTTACAACTTATGGAATTGTTATAAAGTGGTTCGTTGTTTGGCTCGGGGTGAAAGTTTAGATCAGTTAATGTCGCACATAAATCAGTCAATGTCGCACAATATTGACAGGTCTTCTCGTTTAGTGTAATTTATTATTAATGACTGATGAATCAAAAGAAAAAACTTCTCGGACAGAGCTTGATCGGTTGATTGAAGACTTTTTAGAACACTTAGAGATTGAACGCCAGTCCTCTCCCCTAACGATTCGCAATTATCGTCATTATCTAGGACGTTTTTCTAATTGGTTTAAGCGGAATAATTTCAAGGCTAAACCAAGTTCCATTGACCTTGAAAAAATTAAAAAATATAGGGTATATTTGGCCCGATTTAGCGCGCCCAATGGTCAACTCCTCTCACGTAGCACTCAAGCCTATCATGTGATAGCTTTGCGATCTTTTTTAAGATGGCTGGTTAAGAATGACTACCAAACCCTAGCGCCAGAGAAAGTTGATCTGCCTAAGATCGAGTCGAGGTCATTAAAGTTTCTTTCTACCGAGCAAGTTGAACGTTTTTTAGCCCAGCCTTTGCCTTCAAAGAAGACTGGCTTACGGGACAAGGCCATTTTAGAGACCTTGTTCTCAACCGGGCTGCGAGTCAGTGAATTAGTCAAGTTAAGTCGGGACCAGATTGACTTAAAACGCAGAGAATTTGGAGTAATTGGCAAAGGTGGTCGGGCCCGGGTGGTTTTTTTGTCGGAAAGAGCGGTTAAATGGTTAAAAAAGTACCTTGATAATCGGGAAGATAGTTGGAAGCCTCTTTTTATTAGACTTGGAGGCAGTCAGAAAGTTGAGGAGAGTGGTGAGAAGATGAGATTAACGGCGCGTTCAGTTCAAAGAATCGTTGATAAATATTCTCGAAAGGCAAAATTACCGGTGAAAGTCACTCCTCATGTCATTCGCCATTCGTTTGCCACTGATTTATTAATTGCTGGAGCGGATATTAGGGCGGTTCAGGAAATGTTGGGTCATAAAAACATCCAGACGACTCAAATCTATACTCATGTTACCAATCGTCAACTACGGAATGTTCATGAAATGTTTCATGGTAAGGGGAGATAGTTATTTCGTCAAGACTAATAACCTTTCTTCTAAGGGCTTCGATTACGACTCTCGTTCTGTCTCTTCCTCTTGCTTCTACACCCTGAATTCCTAATCTCTCACAAATACCACAAGGAGATTCTTCACTATATAGATGTGATTTGACTGTATAAAGGCTAATTCCTAACTTATCAGCGATTTCTTTATTAGTTAGTCCTTGAGCAACTAGTTTTAAAACTTCTAATTGACGCTCTGTCAGAAGAGGTTCTTCTATTTTCATTGAAGAAATGATTTCTATTAATTCTTCTGGTGATTTAAGTCTTTCTACTTTTGGATCAAAAAAACTGACTGAGCGGTTTTCGCCAGGACCGACCACGAAAATTCTTTTAACTTTTCTTGAGTTAATGGCCATGCCTAATTCTGAAAAACGGGTTGTGCCTCCAATTTCACCAGGAAAAAGAACAAAGACATCGCAATTAGCCGCAGCTTGATGATCTTCTTTAGCATATTTGGTTGCTAGCTCTTTATTTTCTTCATAAGGCTGGATTGGTAAATGATCCGTCCAATCATAGATTATTCGGTGACCTATGCCTTCAATTTCCGCCATAATTTCTCTTATCTGCTCTCTTTGTTCAAAATCGCCAGCAATGTAAAATTCTAGGTGGGGAGAAGTTGGTTCTAATTCTTTGCCAATCCCCGACCCTTCTGATTTAGATTCTTTTGTCATGAAAAACTGCCTTTTGGGCAGTTTTTTTATTGTTTCTTAAATTTTTTAATTAAAGAGTCTCGTAGCTCAAGGTGACAGTGATTGAGATTTCTGATTCACCTGGTTGAATTTGGGTAGGCACTGTCGCTTCTTCTGTTCCGCCAAGACCAATACTTTCGCTTTTATAAAGGGGAAGAATAGGCGAGGTTGTGTTCTCACTGATGTTTACGATTCGACCCAGTTTCAATCCTCCAGCTCTGGCAATCTCAATGGCTTTTTTCTTAGCTTTTTCAATGGCTTCTTTTCTGGCTTCCATTTTTAATTCTTCTAATCTTTGGTCGTCAATGGTGAAATCTAGTTGACCGATTTGGTTGGCACCAAGACGAGTGGCGGTGTCAATCACCTGGTTGATTTTGTCAAAATCCTTGACCTTGACTTCCAGGGTAATGTCAATGATGTAGCCAATAATCCTTTGACCAGACTGATAATCATAGTTGGGATAGAGATTATAGTTGATGGTTTTGATTAGTTCTTCTTTAACCCCAATCTTTTTTAATTCATTAGTAATGCTGTTTATTTTCTCATTGGCTTCTTTTTGGGCTTCCTGGACAGTGGTTTTTTGAATTTCAATACCTAAATTGACGGTGGCGGTATCCGGAATGGCGGTTGTTTTACCTTCATCCGAAACATCAAAAGTGGCCGTTTTCTCAACCGTGGTTTGGGTGACTGAAACTGGGATTGGGCCAACAAAACGAAAAAAAAGAAAGGCAATTAAGAAAATGGCTAAAACCGAACCAACAATCGTGGCGTAAGGAGTTTTAAGAAATTCATTCCAGTTGAATTTTTTTTTCAAATCCATTTTTGTTTTTCTTAATATACTATTTTATATTATCAATTATTATATTATTAATTATTTTTTCAAACAAGTCATCGCTGCTACCGAGTCACCGGGTTTGGAAAAACGCATCAGAATCACTCCTTGGGTACTCCGGCCCAATTGAGGAATATTTTTTAAGGGTAATTTGATGACCTGACCCCTTTTACTGGAGAGTATCACTTGTTTGTCTTTTTGAGTGACTAATTGATAACTGACAATTTTACCTGTTTTTTCCGTCACATTGGCAGCCTTGACACCAACCCCACCTCGTTTTTGAATAGGATGATAGCGAATATTGGTGCGCTTGCCTAATCCCTTTTCCATAACTACCAAAACATCTCGAAAATGTTTTAAACGCCGGTCTTTAGGTTTTTTGGCTTTGGCGGGAAAGACTTCCATAGCGACTACTTGGTCATCCTCTTTAAGCAAGATTCCCCTAACACCAATCGTGTCTCTACCCATAGGGCGAGCATCGGCTTCATTGAAACGAATTGATTTGCCTTTACGGGTAACTAATAGAACTTGATCTTTGCCGGTGGTTGGTTTGACCCAGCAAAGCTCATCGCCTCGATTAAGTTTAATGGCAATTAAACCAGAGGAACGGATCTTCTTGAAATTTCTTAGAGAAGTCTTTTTCACCGTTCCTTTTTTAGTCGCCATAATCAGATAACGATATTTGTTTTTGGTTGAGCCGCTAGGCAGGTTGAGGACGGACTGGACATCTTCGCCTTGTTCAATGTTAATCAGGTTGATAACGGCTTGGCCTTTGGCAGTTCTTAAACCTTCAGGAATTTCCCAAGCCCTAATAGCATAGACTCTGCCTTTATTAGTGAAAAACAAAACTTGGTCATGGGTTTCACCGGTCATGAAGTAGCTGATTTCATCCGCTTCTTTAGTAGTCATGCCGGTAACGCCTTTACCGCCGCGTCTCTGGGAACGGTAAGTGATTACTGGTAAGCGTTTAATGTAGCCAGTTTTGGTAACGGTGATCAGACATTTTTCTTTAGCAATCAGATCCTCTTCAGAAAAACTTTCTACCTCTTGACGATAGATTTTTGTTCTTCTGGGATCACCATATTTTTGTTTGACTTCATTCAATTCTTTTTTAATAATGGTAATAATTTTTTCAGGATGAGTCAGGACGTCAGTGAGATAAATAATTAATTTACCGATTTCCTTATATTCATCTTCAATCTTCTTCCTTTCCAGGGCAGCCAGGCGACGGAGTTGCATTTCCAAAATGGCGTTGGCCTGAATTTCTGTAAGCTTGAATTTCTTCATTAAGTTTGTTCTGGCGTTTTCAACGGTTCTTGATTTTTTGATGGTGGTAATGACGGCATCGAGATTATCAAGAGCGATTTTTAGACCTTCGAGAATGTGGGCTCTGTTCTTGGCAGCTTCTAATTCAAAAATACTTCTCCGGGTCGCAATTTGCTGACGGTGTTTAACAAATTCCGTCAGGATCTGTTTTAAGGTTAGGGTTTGGGGAACACCATCAACCAGGGCAACCATGTTAACAGGATAACTGGTTTGCATCGGGGTGTGTTTATAAAGAGAGTTGAGAACGACTTTTGGTTTGGCGCTCTTTTTTAACTCGATGACAATTCTCATTCCTTGGCGATCAGACTCATCTCTTAAAGTACTGACGCCCTTAATCTTTTTATCTTTTACTAATTGAGCGATTTTGACGACTAACTGGGCTTTGTTGACCTGAAAAGGGATTTGGCTAACAATAATTCGGAATTTGCCTCCCCTCGTCTCTTCAATTTCGGCTTCGGCTCTCATTAAAATTTTACCTTTGCCCGTAGAATAAGCTTGGAGGATTTGGTCCTTGTCAAAAATCAGAGCACCGGTGGGAAAATCAGGTCCTTTGATGTCTTTCATCAACTCTTCGATGGTAACTTCTGATTCAAAACTGGCTTGGAGAGCCGGAATTTTATTGTTTTCTTTAATTTCTTCAAGTACCTCTAATTGGATTTTCTTGATTTCAAATGTCTCTTTTTCTTTGGTTGTTTTTTTGCTTTCTGGAAGGATAACTTTGCCATTATCAATCAGAAATAAAAGACCATTAACTACTTCGTTAAGATTGTGAGGTGGGATTTTAGTGGCCATGCCAACGGCAATACCATCAGCTCCCATTAAAAGAAGGTTTGGAACTTTAGCGGGGAGAAAAACTGGTTCTTGAAGAGAGCCGTCAAAGTTGTCAACATAATCAACTGTATTTTTTTCAATGTCCGTCAGCATTTCGACGCTGATTTTACTCATTCTCGCCTCGGTATAACGCATTGCTGCCGGTGGATCACCATCAACTGAACCGAAATTACCTTGGCCGTCAATTAAGGGATAACGCATCGAGAAATCTTGGGCAAGACGGACCAAAGAATCATAGATAGCCATATCACCATGGGGATGATATTTCCCCATGGTTTCACCGACAATCTTAGCGGACTTAGTGTGTTTGGCGGTATGGCTTAATCCCATGCCGCTCATAGCAAAGAGAATTCGACGATGAACCGGTTTCAGACCATCACGGATATCAGGCAGAGCTCGGGAAACAATAACGCTCATGGCATAGTCCAAATAGGACTTCTGCATTTCATCCGTTATTTCAACCGGCTTAACTTTACCTATTTTGCTTGCCATTTTTTAATTCTTAATGTTTCTTATATTGGGAATTTTTTTTGGTAATTAGCCGCGGCTTGTTTAATTAGAGCCCGAGCCGCTTTTCTTTCACCCCAACCCTCAATTTTGATTTTTTTATCTGGTTGGAGTTCGGCATAATTCTCCCAGAAGTTCTCAATTTCTTTTTTTGAGTGAGATGGGAGATTTTTTAGCTCTTTGATTTGCGAGAAACGAGGGTCGTCGACCGGAACGGCGATGATTTTATCATCTTGTTCACCGGTATCTTCGATTCGAATGACGCCAATCGGGCGGCATTTAATCACACAACCAGGAAAGGTGGAAAAGCTTGACAAAATCATGATGTCAAGGGGATCCTTGTCTTTGTCATTCCAGGTTTGAGGAATGATGCCGTATTCAGCCGGATAATAGACGGCTTCATAAAGAACCCGGTCAAGGTGAAAATAACCGTGGTGATGGTTATATTCATATTTATTAGTCCCGCCTTTAGGGATTTCCACCAGGCAGTTTATTTCGTTTGGCAGATTGTCGCCAATTGAGACGAGATGAAAAAGATTGTGTTTTTGATTAGTCATTTTTCTCCTTAAATATGATTTGAATAATTATAAATATTAAATATCTAGATTAGCCATTTTTGCTCTTGTTTGAATAAATCTTTTTCTGGGTGGGACGTCTGATCCCATTAAAGTCGTAAAGACTTGATCGGTTCGTTGAGTATCTTCAATCATTACTTTCTTTAAAATTCTTTTGTCTGGATTCATGGTTGTTTCCCAAAGTTGCTTAGGGTTCATTTCTCCCAAACCTTTAAACCTTTGGACGCTAATTTTTTGTTTGCCTTGACCGTGTTCAGCAATCACTTCATCCTTTCCCTCTTCATTATAAACATAGAAAGACTCTTTGCCAATCTGGACGCGATACAAAGGCGGCATGGCAATGTAAAGATAACCTTTTTCAATGATTGAAGGCAGGTGGCGGAAAAAGAAAGTCAGAAGAAGGGTAGCAATGTGTTGGCCGTCAACATCAGCATCACACATAATAATGATTCTTTGGTAACGAATCTTTTTAATGTCAATCGTTTCGCCTATTCCCATGCCGAGGGCAATAATTAAATCTTTAAGCTCTTCAAATTTAATAATTTTGTCTAAATGAGCTCTTTCGGTATTAAGGATTTTTCCCCCTAAAGGTAGAATCGCCTGAAAGCGTCGGTCTCTCCCCTGCTTGGCCGAACCACCAGCTGAAGGACCCTCAACAATGTAGAGTTCAGAATGACTGGGATCTCTTTCTTGACAATCAGCTAGTTTACCGGGTAAACCTAAGCCGGTTAACTCGCCTTTTTTGATCACCGCTTCTTTAGCGGCTCTGGCCGCTAATCTGGCTCGGGCCGCCAGGGCGATCTTTTCAATGATCCTCCGACCATCAGCCGGATGTTCTTCGAAAAAAGTATCCAGGCCTCCTTTGATAAAGGTGGCGACTAAACCCTGGGCTTCAGGGTTATTGAGTTTGGCTTTAGTTTGGGATTCAAATTGAATTTTGTTGATCGAAATTTTGACAGCAACAACGGCGGTTAAGCCTTCAAGGGTGTCATTACCGATAAAGCCGTTGTTTTCTTTGATAGCTCCAATTTTCTTGGCGTAATCGTTAATGGCTCTAGTTAAAGCCATTTTGAAACCGGTCAGGTGAGTGCCGCCATCTCGAGTGTTGATGACATTAACAAAAGACTGGATGTTTTCAGAATAACCATCGTTGTACTGAATCGCCGCTTCCATAGCCATACCATCATCTTCGCCTTTAATAAAAATGACGTTATGAATTGTTTTTTTACTATGATTAAGGTGTTTAACCAGGGAGCTAATTCCACCTTCAAAGTAAAAATCTTTCTTGATATTTTGTCGTTCATCTTCTAAATGGAATTTAATTCCAGGAATCAGATAAGCTCTTTCTCTAATAGTCTGCTCAATTAACTGATAATCAAATTCAATGTCTTTAAAAACTTTTTTATCAGGGATAAAGGTGGTGATTGTTCCTGTATCTTTGGCTTTACCTATTTTCTCTAGTCGGGTAGTCGGTTTGCCTCGTTTATATTCTTGAGCATAGGCGTGGCCGTCACGGTGAACCTCAACTTTAAGCCATTGAGAAAGAGCGTTAACCACGGAGACACCGACACCATGGAGACCACCCGAGGCTTTATAAACCCCTTCGTCAAATTTGGCCCCAGCATGGAGTTTGGTCATGGCTACTTCCAAACCGGAAAGACCTGATTTGTGTTTATCAACCGGAATCCCCCGGCCGTCATCTCGGATTTGAGCACTACCGTCTTTCTTTAAAACAACTTTAATGTTCTTGGCAAAACCAACTAGAGATTCATCAATCGAGTTGTCGACGACTTCGGTGATCAGATGATGAAAGCCTTTTTTGTCAGTCGAGCCAATATACATCCCTGGGCGCTTTCTGACTGGTTCTAAACCCTCAAGGACTTTGATTTGGGCCGAAGTATAGGTGGAAAGAATATTATTGTTTTTGGCTTTAGTTTTTGACTTTAGCATTTGTCTGATAGACATAAAATTGGCAGGGAGAAAAGGAAGTTTGTAACCCCTACCTTAATAACTCTATTTTATCAGTTTTCAGAGGTTGATGCAAACCTAATTTGGACAAAATTAAGCCTTAGTTTAAACGGGGATAAGAGAGAAAAAGACTCTCAATTGCCAGGTGAAAATTAACATTGGCGACCAGCATTTTTCTGACTTGCTCTGTGTTTTTTAAGGCCTTTTCAATTTGTTTTAAGTTTAGCTGGTTTAAAGATTTGGTTTGTTTTTGATTTAAACCTGCCTTATCTCTTAAAATCTGGCGCCAAAGGAAAAGAAAATTTTCTGTTAATTGGAGAGCTTGATCTTTATTCTTGACTAAAGTCAAACTTAGCTTAAGCCTCTCCCCTATTTCAAGGTTTAAGATTTGCTTTAAAGTTTCCGTCAATTGGTTAATTTCTTCTGGAGAAAGACTAATTTGACTTTTAGTGGGAAGACGAGTGATTTTCACTCGCGAAATAATGGTTGGCAAAAGATTAGCTGGCTGACTAGCCAGAAGAATAACCAAAGAATTTTCTGGTGGTTCTTCAAGAGTTTTTAAAAGGGAATTTTGGGCTGGTAAGGTTAATTTCTCGGCTTCGGTAATCAAACCAGCTTTAATTTCGGCTTGATAAGGCCGGCGGCTAAGAAATCTTTTTAATTTTCTTATTTCGTCGATACCAATCGAATCGACTGGTCTAATCACCAACAGGTCAAAAGGGGGTTTATCTAAATCAATTGGCTGGTTGAAATGGGGCTGAAGCAATTGCTGAACCTTTTTGATTCTTTCTTCCAAAAGCCCGCCCGCGATTAATTGAGAAACAAACATGCTTGTTAGTTTGACATTTTAGCAGAAAACAAGATAACATAGAAGCATGGCTGAACCTGCCCAACAGCAACAGAGTGTCCAAACTGATCCTCAAGAAGAAGATGGTTCTGGTTTTTTAGATGTTTTGCTTAGCCAAAAGATTCTTTCTTCAGAACAAGTAGAGAAAATAAAAATCGAACAGGCTAATACCGGCAAAGCGATTAAAGAGCTGCTTTTAGAAACTAATTATGCTTCCTTAGAACAAGTTGCCAAAGCTGAAGCTCAAGTTCGCAATATTCCCTTTGTTAATTTAGATGAAACGGCCGCTTCGCCAGAAGCCTTAGGTAGGCTCCCCCGGGCCGTCGCCGAGCGTTATTCGGTTTTGCCTTTTGCTTACGATACTGTTAATAATCAGCTTTCCTTGGCCATGGCTGACCCCATGGATCTTCAGGCCATTGAATTTGTGGCCCGGAAATCAAAAGCCAAAGTTAAGCCCTATATGTCAACGTCTGAAGAAATTAACAAGGCGATTGCCATTAATTACAAGGAGAGTTTGTCAACTGAAGTCAAAGCAGCTCTTAAGGAAACAGGTGCGCCGGTTAAAAGCGTCCCAGTTGATTTGACTAAATTAGGCGAAATTATTCGAGAAGCGCCAATTGCCAAGATTGTTTCTACTCTTTTGGAATTCGCGGTCAAAGGCAGAGCTTCTGATATTCACATTGAGCCAGAAGAAGAAAAAACCAGAATTAGATATCGAATTGACGGTATTATGCACGAAAAACTAGTTTTACCAAAAAACGTTCATGAGGGTTTAATTTCTCGAATTAAAATCCTTTGTGGCATGAAGATTGATGAGAAGCGTTTACCCCAGGACGGTCGTTTTTCTTTTAAAGCCAATGGTCAGGAAGTTGATCTTCGAGTTTCCTGTTTACCGACGGTTCATGGGGAAAAGATTGTCATGCGGTTGTTAAAAAAGAGCGGTGGAGCTCTTAGTTTAACCGAATTAGGTTTAAGGGGAATGGCTTTAAAAAGTCTTCAAGAGGCCGTTCTTCGACCTCATGGAATTATTGTTGTTTGTGGTCCAACTGGTTCAGGCAAAACCACCACTCTTTATTCCGCTATATCTAAAATCAATACGTCTAAGGTTAACATCATTACTTTAGAAGATCCGGTTGAATATGAAATCCCAGGAGTTAATCAGGTTCAAGTTAATCCCGCCGCTGGTTTGACTTTTGCTAATGGCTTGCGATCTTTTGTTCGTCAAGATCCGGACATTATTATGGTCGGTGAGATTCGAGATAAAGAAACAACTGGTTTGGCTGTTCAAGCTGCCTTAACTGGTCATCTCGTCTTTTCGACTCTCCATACTAATGATTCGGCTGGTGCTATTCCTCGATTAATTGATCTGGGAGCTGAACCATTTTTATTGGCTTCAGCCATGACTTGTGTGGTAGCTCAGCGAGTGGTTAGGAAAATTTGTCCTGATTGTCAAGAAGAATATCCAGCGCCAGCCGAAGTGATAGCTGATTTTAAAACGATACTAGGCAATCTTTATCAATCTGGTGATAATCCTAAATTATATCGGGGTAAAAAATGCCCTAAGTGTAATAATACTGGTTATCTAGGTAGGGTTGGGATTTTTGAGGTGATGCCAGTAACTGAGAAAATTGGCAGACTGACGATGGAAAAGGCTTCAGCTTCGGATATTGAAAAACAGGCTATTCAAGAAGAAATGATTACCATGAAACAAGATGGCTACTTGAAAGTCTTAGAGGGAATTACTACGATAGAAGAGGTTCTCAGGGTCGCTGAGGATTAAATTATTTATGGAAATTGAAAAGCTATTAGAAATTACGTTTAATAAGGGAGCTTCGGATCTCCATCTGATTACCAAGGTGCCGCCGATGCTTAGGATTCATGGTGTTTTGTCGCCGATTACTGGCTTAGAACCGTTAAGTAAGGAAGTGGCCGAGCAGTTAATTTTCAGTTTGGTTAGCGAAGAACAAAAGGAGATTTTATTAGTTAACAAAGAACTAGACTTTTCTTTTGCTTTTGGTGACCGGGGTCGTTTTCGAGTTAATGCCTACTATCAAAAAGGTGAATTGGCCGCCGCTCTTCGTCTTATTTCGATGGAAGTTCCGACCATCGATGAACTTAACCTTCCTGATATTTGTCATGCTTTTACCAAGTTAAAGCAAGGTTTTATCCTGGTAGTTGGCCCGACGGGTCATGGTAAATCAACCACCTTAGCTTCGATTATTGAGGAGATTAATCTTAATCGGAGTGAACATATTATTACGATTGAGGATCCGATTGAATATGTTTTTAAACATCAGAAGTCGATTGTTTCTCAAAGAGAATTGAGAGATGATACTCATTCCTGGTCAATCGCCTTGCGTTCTTGTTTACGAGAAGATCCTAATGTAGTTATGATTGGCGAAATGAGAGACTTAGAGACGATGGGTATGGCTTTGACCATTGCCGAGACCGGTCATTTGGTTTTCTCAACTCTTCATACTAATTCAGCCGCCCAATCAATTGACCGAATCATTGATGTTTTTCCCGAGCATCAACAAGAACAAGTTAGGATGCAGCTTTCAGCGACCCTTGAGGCGATCGTTTCTCAAAGATTACTGCCTTCTTTAGAAGGAGGCAGAATTCCGGCGACCGAGGTGCTAGTGGCCACACCGGCTATCAGAACCGTGATTAGAGAAGGCAAAACTCATATGATTGATAATATTATTCAGACTTCAGTCGAAGTTGGGATGAAGGTGTTGGAAATGGATTTGTCAAGGCTGGTTAAAGAAGGCAAAATTAGTCTTGATGTTGCCAGGAATTACGCCTTTCGTCCAGAAGAGCTAATGAAATCGGTCAAAGGACGTTGATGAAAAAGTTTAATTACCGGGCCAAAAACAAAGAAGATAAAGAAGTTAGTGGCGTTGTTGAGGCGAGGGATGAACGACAGGCTGCCAAAATTCTTCAAGAAAAAGGCTTTCTCGTTATTTCAATTGCTCCTTTTCGCAAAAGTTTAACCGCTCAAGCGGGTCCTCTCTTTAGTCGAATAAGCATCACGGATTTAGTGAATTTTACCCGTCAGTTGTCGACAATGGCCACCGCTGGACTCCAATTAACGGTTGCTCTTGACATTCTGGAGAAACAGGCAAAGCCGTCAATGGCTAAAGTGGTAGCGGAGATTAGGCGGGAAGTAGAGAGTGGTGGTACTTTGGCTAAGGCCATGGGGAAACATCCCCAGGTTTTTGATCAGGTTTACGTGGCCCTGATTAACGCTGGTGAGGCGGTTGGCTCTTTGGACAAGGTTTTGGCGCGTTTAGCTGATAACTTAGAAAAGAAAAGAGAATTTCAGGGTAAGATTAAAAACGCGATGATCTATCCGGCGATTATTATTCTAGCTATGGGTGGTGTTGGGATGATTATGATTATCTTTGTCTTGCCAAGAATGATGACGATCTATGAAGAATTTCAGGCTGATTTGCCAATCGCCACCAAGATATTGTTAAACATCTCTACTTTTTTTACTAAATTTTGGTATTTAGCTTTGGCTCTTTTGGCTGGTTCTGTTTTTGGTTTGAGAATCCTTAATCGTTACCCTCAATTTAGAGGAATGATTGATAATCTTACCTTTCGTTTGCCGATTATCGGCAAGTTGAGACAGGAAACCATGTTAACTGAATTTACCCGGACTTTAAGCTTGTTAGTGGGAGCCGGTGTTTTAATTGTTGATGCTCTAAAGATTACGATGAAGGCTTTTTCTAGCCCTCTTTATCAGCATTCATTAGAAAAAGTAACGGAAAAAGTGGAAAAAGGAATTTCTTTGGCCAGTGCTTTGAGTCAAGAAGAAATCTTTCCCCCGATCTTATCTCAGATGGTGGCTGTGGGTGAAGAGACAGGCAAAATTGATGAGGTTTTAACAAAAGTTTCTACTTATTTCGAACAAGAGGCCGAGATGGCAATTAAGGGATTGACAGCCGCAATTGAGCCTCTTATCATGATTGTATTAGGAGTGGGTGTCGGCTTTTTGATTATTGCCGTTATCATGCCGATTTACAATCTTGCTTCTCAATTTTAAATCAGCAAGATTGTTAAGTTTAAGCATTATTAATTATCTTTTAAAAGAAAGGAGGTGAGAAAAGATGAAAAAATATCTACCTAGAGGTTTTACGATGATCGAGTTGTTAATTGTTATTGCTGTTTTGGGTATTTTGGCTGTAGCCGTTTTGGCGGCCATTAACCCGATTGAACAAATCAACCGAGGTCGGGATACCGGTACTCGATCAGATTCAGAGCAGTTGATTAGTGCGATTGATCGTTATTATGCTTCTAAGGGTTATTATCCTTGGATGTTAAATGCAAGTAGTGATAACGATTTTGTCGATTTCACACAAATAATAGCAATTGATCAAGGAATTGGCACCGATGCACAACCGATGTTGGAAAATCTTTCAGCTGCAGGAACAGAAGAGCTAAAGTTAACTTTTGTTAATAGAATCGTAGCAGCGAGTGCTAATTTACTGTCTATTTACAAAATGACGGGTGGTGGCTATAGCACTTATATTTGTTTCATTCCTAAATCATCATCTTTTAGGACGGAAGCTTATAAGCGTTGTGTTGCCGATCCTGATTATGGTACTATACCACCTGATTTTCCAGAGACTGAAGCTTGTCCTGATGCTGATTGTAAAGGCGCAGCAAGTTCAAATTTGGCAACGGCTTGTTATCAATGCCTGCCATAAGCCGGTTTAAAAATTAAAGGGAAGAGAGTTGTTTAAAACATATTTAGGTATGTGTTATAGTGGACTTATGGCAGGTTTAGTGGTTGGAATAATCGTTTTTCTTTTAGGACTGTGTCTTGGTAGTTTTCTGAACGTCGTTGTTTATCGCCTGAATCATCAATTATCGCCTTTACGGGGGCGTTCTTTTTGTCCTAAGTGTAAGAAAAAGATTCTTTGGCAAGATAATCTGCCTTTACTTTCTTTTCTTCTTCTTAAAGGTCGTTGTCGTTCTTGCCACTCCCCTATTAGTTGGCAGTATCCGTTGGTTGAACTAGCCACTGGTTTGGTCACTTTTTTAATTGTCTTTTATTTTTCCTTGCCTTTGGTTAATATTCTTTATCTTTTATTAGTTTCTTATGCTTTGATTGTCATTGCCGCTTCTGATTTTCTTTATCAGACGATTCCTGATGAAGCTGTTTATTTTGGCATTGTTTTAGCTCTTTCTTATTCTTTTCTGGTGAGCCATGATTTAACCTCAATTTTGAGTGGTTTAGGAGCGAGTTTATTTTTTCTTTTACTGGCGGTGGCGACTCGGGGGAAAGGTATGGGGATGGGTGATGTTAAATTAGTTGGATTTTTAGGTCTTTTTTTGGGTTTTCCCCAGATTTTGGTAGCGTTATTTTTGGCTTTCTTGACTGGGGCTGTTTTTGGTGTCATACTAATTTTAGTGGGTAAAAAGCGCTTAGGGGAACATCTTGCCTTTGGGCCCTTTTTAGCCAGTACGGCTTGGTTGAGCTGGTTTTGGGGTCAAAAAATATGGGAGCTTTATCTCGGAAAATTCTTAATTTAAGAAGAAAGAAGACAGTTAAGGGTTTTACTCTGATTGAGATTATGATTGTGGTGGCGATTATTGCTATTTTTTTATTAATCGCTCTTTGGGCTTATCGACTTCAATTACTGAAAGGCCGGGACGCACGGCGCAAAGCTGATTTAGCGACTTGGCAGAATTTACTTGAAGATTACGCTAATGATAGTGTTTGCTATCCTGAAGGGATGGTGGTTTGTGGTCCAACCCAGGGTGAATTCTTTGAGGGTTATCTTTCCGAAATTCCTTGTGATCCCCTTAATAATGTCTACTACAATTATATGTATACCTTTGAGGAAGGGAGTGGTTGCAATAAATGGTATAAAATTTATACCAAACTAGAGAATGAAAATGATCCGATTATTGCTAAAGTAGGTTGTGATAGTAATGTTGACTGCCCCAGTGGCGGTTGCGGGCCAGGCTGCAATTATAATTACTGGGTAAGTAGTCCTAATGTCACCGAAGTAGCTCGTTTGCCAGGCGAATTTTGGGTCTATATTCCTGGAGAAGAACCGCCACCTGGTGAAACACCTCCTGGAGAAGAACCATCTGAAGAGCCGCCACCTGGTGAATTTCCCCCAGAAATACCTTTAGAGGCAATACCAACCTGTAAAACAGTAGAAGGAACACCTTGGTGCTGGAAAGAAATTTGTCGATCTTGTTGTCCTGATACTTATAGTCCTTATTACTATTTTTGTGACAAAGGAGATAGTCCGGGACCAGAAGATGATAAGTGTATTTTAGATTTAGCTTGTAAGGCTGATTAATAGTGAGCAAAAAAGGTTTTACCTTAATTGAACTTTTGATTGTCATCGCCATCTTGGGCTTTTTGTCCACGATTGGCTTGGCGAGTTTTCGGAGTTCCCAAATCAAAAGCCGAGACGCTCAGCGCAAACATGATTTGGGTCAAATTCAACGGGCTCTAGAAGCTTATTACAATGATAAGGGCGGATATCCTTTAACCGCAGATTTTCCTGGTGGGGGTGGTTCTTGGAGTGATGAGCATGAGACTCTATATATGAAAGAGATTCCTAAAGATCCTAAATTTGGTAATTACGCTTATTATTCTGCGGATGGAACTTCCTACCGAATTTATGCTAGATTAGAAAATGTGAAGGATGCAGCTATACCCGATTCAGGTTCTTATTCAGGAACAAGTTGTGGCGGTGAGGAATGTAATTATGGTGTTTCTAGTGCTAATGTAGCGCCATGAATAAAAAAGGTTTTACTCTAATTGAATTATTAGTCGTCGTTTCGATTATTGGCGTTTTAGCGGCTTTGGTGATGGTCAATTTCAATTCGGCTCGAGCTAGAGCTAGGGATGTTCAGCGAAAGTCTGATTTGGATCAAGTCAAAAAGGCCTTGAGATTATATTACAATGATTATGATGGATATCCAGAAGCAAGTGGTGATCAGATAGTTGCTTGTGAAGGGACCGAAAGCAAGACTTTTGACTGGGGTTCTCAATTTGCTTGTGGCGACATGGTTTATATGAAGACTTTACCTGAAGATCCTGATCCTGACGCTAGTTACAGTTATGCCCAGGCGACTGAACAGGATTTTTTACTTTGGGCGGACCTAGAAAATAAATCTGATAGCGATATTTGCGAGTCTCAGATTCATTGTGGGATTTTCGAAAATGAAGAAGATTGTGATGAAACTCAGTATGTCGTTTGTGCTGATTAGCTTTTAAGGAAAAGGAGGTGAAAATGAAAAAAGGTTTTACTCTCATTGAATTATTGGTCGTTATCTCGATTATTGGTATTTTGGCTTCTCTGACTTTTGTCAGTTATTCTGGTGCCCAAAAACAGACCAGAGATACCCAAAGAAGGTCGGATTTATCCCAATATCGGAATGGTTTGGAAAATTATGCGGCTAGTAATAATGGTCTTTATCCTGTTCATACCAGCAAGTATGATGTGGCTGGTTTTTGTGGAAGTGGGGCTGATTTGGATGAGTTTATTTCCGATTGTCCTACTGACCCGACTACTGGAAAAAAATATTATTACATCTCGGATTTACAAGGAACAGCTTATATTTTATATGCTGATTTGGAAACAGCTGGCTGGTGGTATGTTTGTTCAAGTGGCAAATCAGACACCACTGACGATGACACTGAACCAACGTTTGCAACATGTCCATGAACAAAAAAGGCTTTACTCTAATTGAACTTTTAGTGGCAGTGACGATTATCGCTGTTCTCTCTGGTTTGGCTTTGGTTTCTTATCAGGGAGCCAGGCAATCAGCCCGGGATGGGAAAAGAAAGTCTGACCTGGAGCAGATTAGGAGTGGTTTAGAGATGTGCCGGAATGATGTTGGTTCTTATCCAGTAGGATCAGATCCGACTTCAGACTGTTCTGATTATTTATCGCCGATGCCTGAAGATCCGATTGATGGCCGAAGTTACTATTACAGTGGTAGCGCTAATAGTTATGAATTATGTACCGCTTTAGAAAATCCTGGCTCTGATCTTTGTGGTGTTGCTGATTCATGTGGAAGTGCAGCATGTAATTATAAAGTAGGCCCCCCTTAGAACATGAAGAGAGCCTGCTCAAAATCTTCGGTTTTTGGTTTCACTTTGGTTGAGCTCTTAGTTATGATTTCTATTTTAGCGATTCTCTTCTCGATTGGCTTGGCTCAGTACATGAAGTTTAATCGTCAACAGGTTTTAGGTCAGGCTGTTTTAGGCCTTAAAAACAATCTGGCTTATGCTCGAGAAATGGCTCTTTCTGGTAAAAAAGATTGTGAAGGTGTCTTTGATGGAATTTTAGTCAGATTTGGGGACGCAGAATACAGTCTCTATTCAAGCTGCAACAACAAAACGGCTTTAATTTTGATTACTACTTACAAGATAGAACAGGTTAGTTTAGGTAGTTATCCTGATGAAATTCTTTTTAAAAGTTTTACCGGTGGCACTGATTTATCTGAAGATGAAACAATTGTTTTAGTGGCTGGTAGTGGTGGAGCTGGTAATACGGCGGGGGTGCTCGTTACTCCTGCTGGAAAATTAGAAATTGTTTCGCCCTCCCCTACTCCTTGTTCTGGTTGCTGGTCTGGTTCTGTTTGTGAAGCAGGGACAACGCTTGAAGAATGTGGCACCGGAGGGGCTTTGTGTCTTGATTGTAATGATGATGAAGAAGAATGTACCATCGATAGTTGTGTCGCTGGTAGTTGTCAACGTGAGAATGTTGACAACTATGAGGATTGTGATTACGGAAATTATGACGGATATTGTTACTCGGGTGAATGTCGACCATATGTTCCTACTGGCGGTTATTGTTTTGATGCTCTTAGATGTTTTACAGAAAAAGAGGGCCAGTGTCTTTATTATGATTCTAATTGTGGTGGACCGGAGATGTGTTATTGTCTATCAATGTTCTGATAATCTTTTTTGATGATAAAGAAAAAGTCAGGTTTTACTCTCATTGAAATTTTGGTAGTTGTTTCAGTGATGGCCATTTTGTTCTCTCTTGGTTTGGCTCAGTACATGAAGTTTAATCGTCAGCAAATCTTGGAACAAGCAATTTTAGAATTGAAAACTGATTTAACTGATGCTCGAAGCAAGGCTTTGTCAGGTAAAAAAGAATGTACTGAAGGAGTTTTTGATGGTGTTTTAGTTGACTTTAGTCCGGGTAACTACGTTCTTTATTCAAGTTGTGGTGGTGGTCTGGATTTGAAACTTATTAGCGATACTCAGTTGTCATCAGGAGTAAAAATCACAGAAAGTCCGGAAGATGGTATTTTGTTTAAACCGATTACTGGTGGAACGGATATTCAAGAAGAATCAGGCGCTACCATTACTTTATCAGGTTATGGGACAACAAAGAATTTAGAAGTTTATCCTGATGGTAAGATTGATTTAATCTCTGAATAAATGAAAAAACAAGAATCAGGCCAGTCTTTAATTGAGGTTTTAGCGGCGATAGCCGTGACCGTTTTGGTGATTCTTGCTTTGGTTACGGCGACGACCATTTCTGTTCGAAATATGACTTTTGCTAGCAAACAATCTCTGGCTACTCAATACGCCCGAGAGGCAATTGAAGAAGTCAGAGCCTTTAGAGATAGCGATCCTGATTCTTTTTTTGCTGGTAGCTGTCCGTCATTCGAGGAGATTGAGGGTTTTACCAGAACAGTGACTTGTGAGTCTAATGTTGTTGATCGCGTCAGGGTCATTGTGACTGTTACCTGGGTAGATGCTAAGGGGACGCATAAGTCAAACTTAGAAACTTATTTAACCAGATGGTAAAGAAAAAGGGTTTTACTTTAATTGAAATCTTGGTGGTGGTTAGTCTTTTTGGCATTATTGCGGTTATTGGTTCAGGTAGCTTTTTTAGTTTATTAAGGGGCTCAACCAAATCAAAAACCGTCAGTGCAGTTAAACAAAACGGTGATTATGCCCTAGGGGTGATGGAAAGAATGATTAGAAACGCCCGTTATCTTGAAGAAAACAGTAATGAACAGACATGTGAGTTAGGGATGACCAGGATAAAAATTAAAAATCCTGATGGTGGTTCAACTGAATTTAGTTGTGATAGCAGTACCATCAGTTCAAACTCAGGCGAATTAATTAGTGGCGGACTGACACTTAGCAGTTGTGCTTTTGATTGTCGGGAAGATGGGGATCTTGATCCCGATGTGGTGGCGATTAGTTTCACTCTCTTAAGCGGTGCCAGTGTGGGTCATCCAGAAGAAGGAGCGGTGATTGATTTTAAAACAACGATCAGTTTGAGGAATATTCCCGAGTAATTATTTGACAGAGAGCTAGTTATCTCATTAGAATGGAAGAGATGAAGAAAAAAACTAATTCAGGCCAAGCTTTATTAGTAATTTTATTAATTATGGCCGTAGCTTTGACAATTGGTCTGTCAGTTGTTTCCCGTTCAGTGACTGATATTCGTCTTTCTCAAGAGCAAGAAGAATCAGCCAGGGCTTTTTCAGTAGCCGAAGCGGGTTTAGAAAGCCTTTTAGCTGGTCAGGACTTACCGGATTTTTCAGCAGAAGACTTTACGATTGCTGCTGAAACAATTTCTTTAGGTGGAAGTGGTAAAAACAGTTTTCGGTTTCCTAAAGAGATTGATGCTGGTAAAACTCAGACAATTTGGTTAATTGATCACGATGAAACTACTGGTGACCTTAACCCCTCTTCAGGTTTTTACCAGGATGGCGGGACAATCGAAATTTTCTGGGGTAATGAAGATCAAGTAGCTAATGAACCTACCACTCCAGCTTTAGAAGCAACCATTATTTATAATGATGGTGAGTTTAAGACGACTAAATCTGCTTTTGACCCTGATTCAAACAGAACGACAAGTAACAATTTTACGCTGGCTAGTTCAGGTGAATCGCTTACTATTGATGACCAGACTTTTACTTTTCCCTTTAAAGCTACAGTAAGTATCCCTAGTGGCAGTTATGCCTTGAGACTAAAACTCATTTATAATGATGTAGAACAAGCTTTAGCGATTAGAGGCGATGCCGACTTGCCTCTTCAAGGTCAATGCTACCAAGTAACCGCCTCGGATGTAGGCGCGGGTATTAGCCGAAAGGTAGAACAATGTCAGCTCTTTGAAGCGCCGCCAGCCATTTTTGATTACGTCTTATTTAGCGAAGAGGATTTGATAAAATCATAATCTGCCCATGGAATTTTTTGGTTTAGATATTGGTTCCTATAATCTTAAAGTTGTCCAGCTAGCTAAAAGCGGCAAGGAGTATCGTTTAGTGGCTTTTGGTTCAAGTCCCTCAACTCAAAAAGGACTGGCTTCAGAGGCGGATACTGATCTGACCGCCCTAGCCGAGGCAATTAAAAAACTTCAAAGCGAAGCTAAGATTTCCACTAATAACGTGAACACAGCCCTTCCTCAAGATCAGGTTTTTACCCGGACGATTAATTTACCACCCTTGTCTGAAGAGGAGTTAAAATCAGCCATTAAGTGGGAGGCAGAGCAATACGTACCCATTCCTTTAGAGGAAGCGACTTTAGCTCATCAAGTAGTGGGGCGAATTAATGTTAATAATCAAGAGAAAATTCAAGTTTTGATTGTGGCGGCGCCAACGAGACTTGTTGAAAAAACTTTAAAGGTTCTTAAGACAGCTGGTTTAAATCCGGTCAGTTTAGAGACAGAAATTGTTGCTCTGGCCAGGGGTTTGGTTGGGCCAGAAGGAGAAGCGGCTTTGGTGGTGGATTTAGGAGCTAAGGCGACTGACATGGCCGTGGTTGAAAAAGGCTTGGTTGTTTTTTCTCGTTCCGTCAGCACTGGTGGTGAAGCCTTGACGAGAGCAATTGCTACCAGCTTGGGACTAGATCCGAGTCAGGCAGAGGCTTACAAAAAGGCTTATGGTGTTGACCCGAAGAAGTTAGAAGGTAAAGTTAAGGGGGCCATTGGTCCAATTCTTGATGTTATTGTTAACGAGATTGAGAAAACAATTGAATATTTTCGTTCCGAAACCCAAAAAACAATCAAACGGGTTATCCTTAGTGGTGGTACGGCTGGCTTGCCGGAAGCAGTCAGTGTTATGGCTTCAAAGTTAAGCCTAGAGATTCAAGTTGGTGATGCTTTTAATCAGATTAAGATGGATGAAACTTTGAGAAAACAGCTTAGTCAAGTTCAAACATTCCTTTATGCAACCGCGATTGGTTTAGCAATGAAAGAGGTTTAATTAATGGCGGCAAAAGAAATTAATCTTCTCCAAGCAGATAAACTTTCTCCCACAGAAAAAAGAAAAAGTTTCCTTTTGAAGATAGGCACGATTTTTTTAATTGTCCTTTATTGTTTGTTGGTAGCTGTAGTTTTCTCATACGGACTAGTAATCACTCGCGAATCCCAAGTAGTGACTAAAAAGATTGCCGTAAAAAAGGCGGAGTTAGTCAGTCTAGAAGAAATGGAGTCATTGCAGTTTCTGGTTAAGCAGCGTCTTTCAGTCTTATCCAGATTAGTGGGAACTGAGACTCCCCAACCTGAGCATTGGCTTAATTACTTAGATGATTTAATGATTCAAGGAATCGCCTTGGAAAGTGTAAAGTGGAATTCTAATGGAGAAATAATTTTTTCAGGCTTAGCCGATAATGCGCCAGCCTTGTCGTCTTTTTTAAAGAGTTTAAAAGAAGCGGTTGATGATGGTGACGTCACCAGCAGTACTCTGGTTTCCGCTGGCCGACAAGAAGACGGTATCTATAATTTTAATTTTGAAGTTTTGGTTGATTAAATAAAAATGAAGATAGGAATCAATAAATTACCAGGTTTGTCCAAGTTTCGGGAATTTCTTTTCCCTCTGATTGTCATTGTTCTAATCGTTTTGTCAGGCGTTTTGGTAGTCAAGCCAAAACTTGGTGAGATTTTAAAGGTAAGAGGAGAACTGGGTAAACAAAAGGATGAATTAGCTCAATTATCGCAGAAGATGGCCATTTTACAAGGCTATGATCGAAGTGAGCTAGAGGCAAGAGCTAATCAGATAGTCAAAGTTTTGCCTATTGATAAAAACGGACCCCTCATCTTTGCTAGCTTAAGAAGTTTAGCTAGTGAAAATGATTTAGAGATTCATGGTCTGGATGTTCAAATCGGCGAGATATCAACTGAGTCGGGAAAAATTCAAACCAAGGGGAACAAAGAAAGTTTTCCTTCGTTGACAATTAGTTTAAGTGTTAGTGGTGATCGTGGAGATTTATATGAATTCTTTAAGTCTGTCGAGTCAATCTCGCCCTTAATGCGGATTAGGCAAATCAGTCTTAATCAAGAGGAAGATATTTTTGAAAGCAAGCTTGAATTGGAGACTTACTATCTTGCCTCACCTGAATTTATCGGCAAAGCTGATCGGACGATTATTCCCATCAGTTCGGAAGAGGAAGAGGTCTATCAGAAAATTAAAGGCTACCTGACGGTTTTGAGCCAAACGAGTCTACCCTTAATAACGAGCGGCAAGGAAAATCCCTTTACTTACTGATTTTCTTCTAATTTAAGATTAATCTTTTTGCCTTGTTTAATGGCTTTGGTTTTGGCTAAGGTGCGAATCGCGCGGATGGTTTGACCGTTTTTACCAATGACAATTTTTATATCTTCAGGGTCAACCTTGATCGAATATTCAGCGAAGTTTTCTTTTTCTTCTTCTTTAATTTTAACTGCTTGAGGCTTTTCAACAATTGACTTGATTAAGAATTCTAGGAGTTGTTTCATGAATCCTCTATTTTTTTAATAGTTTTTTGACCACTTCCGTCATTTGGGCTCCTTGAGAAAGCCAATAATCAACTCTTTTTCGATCGAATTTAATGGTAGTGGGTTTAGTTTTGGGATCATAAAAACCAAGATTTTCAATTACCCGTCCATTTCGCTTAGTCCGGGAATCCATAACCACAATTCGGTAAGAGGGAGCGTTTCTTTTGCCGGTTCGAGTTAGTCTAATTTTAACCATAATGCTAGAATTTTAACGGTTATCTTCTATTTTTTCAAGGGCAGCTTTGGCCGCTTTTTCTTCGGCCTCTTGTTTGCTTTTTCCTTTTTCCTGAGTTAAAAGATCACCTTGACTATAAACACCAACCGTAAAAATTTTAGCATGATCTGGTCCTTCTTCTTTAAGGGTCTTATAAATTGGTGTTTCTTTAAATTCTTCTTGGAGTTTTTCCTGAAGGAGGCTTTTGCTGTCTTTAAATTCTCCTTTGGCAACAATTTTTTCTAAAAATGATTTAAATTGCTTTTTGACAAAGGCTTCTGTTTTAGCAAGACCCTGGTCAAAAAAAATGGCCCCAATCACCGCTTCGAGACTATTAGCTAGGAGAGAAGGGTTTTTTTCTCCCCCAGAGCTTTTTTCGCCTCGACTCATCAGGAGGTTTTGGCCAATTTTTAGTTGATCAGCAATTTTTGCCAGGGTGGTTGTTCTGACGAGATTAGAACGAAGATTGGTTAACTGACCCTCTTTATAATTGGGAAATTCCTGATAAAGCCAATTGGAAATAATAAAAGAAAGAACGACGTCTCCTAAAAATTCCAGTCTTTCGTTGGATTCTAAATCAGCTCCGGTTGTTTCGTTGAGATAAGAACGGTGGACCATTGCCTGAGCCAGTAATTGAGGCTGATTAAATTTTATTCCTAAATTTTGCTGAAGAATATCTAAATTTTTTTTCATTCGATTTCGGCAGTCACTAAATTAATCAATTGATCGACAAACTTGACTTTTTCAGGCTCAATCTCTTCAAGGTCGATATTAAAAGTTTCCTGAATCTTGGCTAATAAATCAGAAATCATTAAAGTTTCTGCACCCAAATCTTTTCTAAGACTTGATTTAGGTGTGATTTCTTCCTTAGTGGCGCCTAGGTTTTCCGAGATTAAACTAATGATTTTTTCTTCAACTTTGGTCATTTTGATTTTTTCCGGGAAACAGTCTTTTTATCTTTTTCCTTTTTTTCGACTTTTTTTAAAACCGTTCCCAAAACCCCATTAACAAAACTAGAGCTTTTTTCGCTGCCATAACGCTTGGCTAATTCAACCGCTTCGTCGATAATGACTTTTGGTGGCTCTTTTTTAACAATTACCAGCTCATAGATGGCTAATCGAAGAATGGCTAAATCAACTCGATTAATTTGTTCAATTGGCCAATCTGGGGCCGATTGAACAATAATTTCGTTAATCTTCTTGCTGTTAACAAGGATTTTCTTAGCCAATTCATTTTTAATCTTTTGATCAGATCGAAAACTCCAACGAAATAAGTTTTTAATTGCTTTTTGTCTTCTGATGTGCCTGGGGTCATAGGGCGTTTTCATAACCTTTACTCTAGGTTGATTTCTTTCCTTTTTTAACTTTAGGTTTAACCACTTCTTTTCCCTTATAATAGCCACAAGCCGGGCAAACTTGATGAGGTTTTTTTGGCTGACTACAGTTAGGACAATTAATGAGTTGCGACCTTTTTAATTTAATCGCCGCTCTTCTTTTCCCCTTTCTGGCGGTTGAAATTCTTCTTTTTGGTAAGGCTCCCATGTTTATTTATTTTCTTTAATTTGGTTCAACGGCTTTAATTGTATCTTTTTTGAGCCTGGCTTGCAAGGAGGGATAGTACTTGATTTCTTTAATAATCTTTTCGGCTGCCTGGCGGGTTTCTTTAATCATTTTTAGATCTGAAAAAGAGGCCACGCGAAGATTAAAAAAACCGTGTTGTTGAGTACCATAGATTTCCCCTGGTCCCCGTAATTTTAGGTCTATTTCGGCCAACTCTGATCCGGTTGTAATTCTTTCTAAGGCTTTGAGTCTTTTAAGAGATTTTTCACTAGGCGTTGCACTGAAGAGGAGACAGTAAGCTTGTTGACCGCTCCGACCCACCCGACCTCTTAACTGGTGAAGTTGAGCCAAACCAAAGCGCTCGGCGGCTTCAACCAGCATAATTATGGCTGTGGGAATGTCAATTCCGACTTCAACCACGGGCGTGGAAACAAGGATATCTATTTTTCCTTGTCTAAATTTCTCAAAAACTTTATCTTTTTCTTTACTTTTGAGTCGGCCATGGAGAAGGCCTATTCTCAGGTCCGGAAAAACTTCTTTGGCCAATCTTTCTTTTTCACTGGTGACCGCTTTCACTGATTGCATGGTTTCATGAGCCGATTCTTCGATTAAAGGACAGACAATAAAGGCTTGATCTTCTTTATCCTTAATTTGCTCTCTGAGCCATTGGTAGGCCGCAGCTCGTTTATAGGGAGGGACAACCCAGGTTTTAATTTTTTGTCTGCCTGGAGGCATTTCGTCTAAAACAGAAAGATCTAAATCGCCGTAAAGAGTCAGAGCCACGGTTCGAGGAATGGGAGTGGCGGTCATGGTTAGGAGGTGGGGTACTTTGTTTTTTTTAATCAACTTACCTCTTTGTTCGACACCAAATCGGTGCTGTTCGTCAATGACAACTAAACCCAATTGCTTGAATTGAGCCCTTTGATAAATAAGGGCATGAGTACCGATAAGACAATCAAAATTTCCTACTGTTTTCTTTTGGGAAGCCGTCAGCAAGGCGACTTTGACGCCTAAAGGAGAAAGGATTTGACTGAGAGTTTGGTAATGTTGGTTGGCAAGGATTTGAGTTGGCGCCATCAGGGCGGCTTGGTTTTTATTAAGAAAAGCAAGATAAATAGCGGCAGCGGCAACCACGGTTTTACCACTGCCAACATCACCCTCAAGAAGGCGATTCATGGGCTTATCCTTCTCAAGATCAGTAAAGATTTCCCTAAAGGCCTTTTTTTGAGCCTGGGTTAAGGTAAAGGGTAAACTATTGGTAAATTCAAGAATTTTTTCTTGATCGAGATAGAATTTGTAAGCTAGTTGATATTTTTGCCAGGCCTTTTTTCTTTGCAAGGCGGCTAATTGAAGAAGAAAAAATTCTTCAAAAGCAAAGCGCTTTCTTGCTTCTTGGGCCTCTTTTTGATTGGCCGGAAAATGAATTTTTTGCAGAGCCTGATTGAATTTAACTAACTTATATTTTTTGCTAATTTTGACAGGTAAGAATTCTTTTAAACCTGGAACAAATTTTTTCATCAGCGGAGCTATCCGGGAGCGAAGCCATTTGGAAGAGAGACTATAAGTTTCATGATAAATGGGGACCAATCTGCCAGTATGGACTGTTTCTTTTTTTTCTCTTAAGCCTTCCTTGATAATTTCATATTCGGGTGAAACTAAAACTAGATTGGGACCGAACCAATCGGCTTTACCTGATAAACCAATTGTTTGGCCTGGAATGATGATTTTGACGAGAAAAGGTTGGTTAAACCAAACGGCTTGGATTTCGCCACTGGCATCAGCCACCACCGCTTTTTGAATTTTTTTACCCTGACGGGTATATTCGTTTTTAATTGAGATAATTTTTCCTTGAATACTGACAATTTCTCCAGCTTGGATTCGACCTATGGGTGAGATCAAAGAATAATCAACATAACGAAAGGGAAAATGATAGAGAAGATCTTCAAAAGTTTTAATGTTTAATTTACTTAATTTTTT